>JBOGTX010000649.1:0-12151 GCA_050695695.1 Chloroflexota bacterium | reverse complement strand
ATCGCCGGGCGGCCGGCCGCTCGTCCCGACGACCTGGCCGCCGCGATCGAAACCGCTGATCGATTGCGCGCTCGGAATCCGGACCACTTCGGGCTCTGCTTCGGGTTAGGCCGCGCCGGCGAGCGCGCCGCCGCGGCGGTGGTCTGGGACAGGCGGACTCCGTGGATCGAGCGGGCGCTTGATTATTACGAGGATTCGGTCCGACTTGCCCTCGCCGGAAAGATCGCCGGTAGCGATCGGGTGCCCGAGGCGATGGCGTCCGCCTGGGAGCCGGGCCCCACCCTCCAGCAACGCGCGCTGCTCGCGGCGTCGTTTCAGGCCGGGCTCCTTCGCTCGGCCGAGTTTCGGGCGCGCGACCCCCGCGCCGGAATCGCCCACCTGACGCGCGTGGTCACCCTCCTCCGGGGCTACCACCCCGCCTGGTATTTCCTGGGAGAAGCCTATCTGCTCGATCATCAATTCGACGCGGCGGAAAGGGCCTGGACCGAAGCGCTACGCCGGTCGCCCGACAGTCCAATCCTGACCTCGGTGCTTCGGAACCTGCCCGCCGATCGCGTCCATCACCTGGTCAAGCAGGGCGACTGGCACGCGGTGCTGCTCGCCATCGAGTGCCTCCCGGAGGATGCTCTGCCGGTGAGCGAGCGCTTCACTATCGAGGGCGATGCCCGCCTCGCCGCGGGCGACTCGGTCGGCGCGCGTCGCTGCTGGCTCGCCGCCCTCGCGGCCGACCGCCTCGCGGTTGGGGTCCGCCACCGGCTACGCCGGCTGGACCACCGGGAGGTGGGCGACCACGTGCTATAATGCGCGAAAACGCTCGGAGGAGACTCGTGCAAACGGTGGTGGATGAGGAGCTTCACGCGCTTCGCGAGAAGGCGCGCGAAGCCCGCCGCCTGGTCATCCAATCTGTCTACAAGGCGAAAGCCGGCCACCTTGGTGGCCCGCTTTCCGCGGCTGACGTGCTGACGGCGCTCTATTTCAAGGTTCTCCGGATCGACCCGAGTCGGCCCGACTGGCCCGACCGCGATCGATTCATCCTATCGAAGGGCCACTCGGCCATTGGGCTGTATGCTATCCTGGCGCTGCGCGGATATTTCCCGCTGGCCGAGCTCGAGACGTTCGACGAGATCGACTCCCGGCTCCAGGGGCACCCGGACATGACCAAGACGCCCGGCATCGACATGGCGACCGGCTCACTCGGCCAGGGGCTATCGCCGGGCATCGGCATGGCGCTGGGCGCCAGGCTGCAAGGCAAGGACTTCCATACCTGGGTGATGCTCGGCGATGGCGAGATCCAGGAGGGCCAGATCTGGGAAGCGGCCCTGGTGGCCGAGCGCTATCACCTCGACAACCTCACCGCGATCCTCGACTACAATGGCTTGCAGCAATACGGCTGGACCGCGTCGGTCTCGGACGGCAAGCGTTCACCCCGCATCTCGATCGACGATCCCGGCCGGCGGTGGGCCGCCTGGGGCTGGAACGTGCTGGAGGTGGATGGCCACGACGTCGGCGCCATCCTCGAGACCTGCCGCCAGGCCCTGGATACCCGAGGGCGTCCGACCGTCATCATCTCGCGCTCGGTCAAGGGGAAAGGCGTCTCCTACATGGAGAACGACTACAACTGGCACTCCAAGGTGCTCACCGACGCCGACTTCGCGCGGGCGATGTCCGATCTCGACCGGCCTCTTGAAGGAGAAGAACGTGCCTGAAAGCATCGCCATGCGCGAGGCCTACGCGAACACCCTTGTCGAATTGGCCGGAACGTATTCGAATCTGGTCGTGCTCGACGGCGATCTGGCCAATTCGACGCGGGCCGAGGTCTTCGAGCAACACTACCCGGAGCGGTTCCTCGAGATGGGGATCGCCGAACAGAACTTGATGGGCGTCGCGGCCGGGCTGGCCACCGTTGGCATGATCCCCTGGCTGAGCAGCTTCGCGGTGTTTCTGGTGAACCGCGACCTCGATCAGCTCCGCATGGTCGTCGCCCAGCCGAACCTGAATGTCAAAATTGGCGCGGGCTATTCCGGCCTGTTCACCGCCCGAACCGGCAAGACCCATCAGGACGTCTCGGACCTTTCGGTCATGCGCGCGATCCCCCACATGACCGTGGTCGCGCCAGCCGATGCCGTGGAGGCACGTCTGGTGATGCGGGTGGCCACCGCGAGCCCTGGTCCCTGGTACGTTCGCCTGGTGCGCGATCCGACCCCGGTCATCTTCGGCGCGGATTACGCCTACCTGCCCGGCCGGGTCGTCACCTTGCGGTCGGGGACCGACGTGACCATCATCGGGACCGGCGTGCAGAGCGTCCGAGCGCTCGAAGCGGCGGACCTGCTGGCCGCCGACGGCATTTCCGCCGAGGTCGTCCACGCGCCAACCCTCAAGCCAATCGAGGTCGAAGGCGTGGTCCGGGCCGCCGAGAAGACCGGGCTGGTGGTGACGACCGAGGAACATACGATCATCGGCGGTCTGGGCGGCGCGATCGCGGAGATTCTCGGCGAGCATCGCCCCACTCCGCTGAAGCGGCACGGCCTGCGCGACCTCTACGGCGAGTCGGGCGCCAACGACGCGCTGCTCGACAAATACGGCCTCTCGCCACGGCACCTTGCCACCGTCGCTTGCGAACTCGTGCGAGCGCACCGGTAATCGGTGGCGCCGGGCGCGATCTCCAGGCTGACGAGCGTCCGGTCCGTGGTAGGGGCGGTTCGCGACCCGCTGCTACCGCCGACTGGACGATCGCCGGACCAAATCCGCATTCAGGCTGGTCACTCGTGGATCGCGTGTAACGTTCTTCGCGCCCTCGACGTTTTGATCCGGTGAGACGCCGCTCAGCAATGATCCAGCAACCCTGGATCGCCAGCGGTGTACCGAGCTCGGGGGGCACTGATGAGTCGATCACGGGTCATTTTCTACGCCGTTCTTGGCCTGGGGCTGCTGATCGTTGGATCCCAGGCCGTCTTCGCCGCGACCGAGAGCGCCGGCGCCACCGCGAACGCCATCGTGGCGACCGCGACGTTGCCACCAGACCGGAGCTGGAACATCGCCGGCACGATCCAGGCGATGAACGGGGAGTTCTGGAACGTGCAGGGATTTGCCATTCTGGTCACCGACGACACCCAGATCACCGGCGATCTGCCGACGGTCGGAAGCTACGTCCGGGCCGGCGGTGTCGTCCAATCGGATGGCACCTGGCTCACGACAAATCTCCACGTCGGACAAGCTAGCGGGACGGCCACGCCCACCGCCGCTCCGACGGACACCAGCACGCCGCTGCCCACCGCGACCGCCATCCCCAGCGCGACGGCCACGCCAACTACCACTCCGATCGTCAACCTGCCGGTCGTCTTCCACCCGTCGCCGGCCCTGGTGCACGTCCCGGTCGTGGTGCCGGCTCGGCCAGGCGACGACGACGGCGCGCGACCGGGTGATCGGGGCGCCTCGAACGCCCATGCGAACCAGGAGCGCCGCCACAAGGGCGGTGGCGCTCGGGATCAGGGCGACCACGGCAACCGTCGCGCGGCGCTCGACGAAAACTGACGACGCGCCAACCGGATCTCGGCGCCGCCGCTCTCCCTCGCTCGGGTGTCTGGTTTGACAGAGGCCAGACGGCCCACTATAATCTCCTGGTATACGTGCGCGTTCGTCCCCCGACGAGCGACGGCTTCACGGAGAGAAAGTAACCGTCTCGAAAGGAACGATGACCTGTGCCCAAGCGAACCTATCAGCCGAAGAAGCGCCGGCGCAGCCGCGTCCATGGGTTCCGGCGTCGCATGTCCACGGCCGGCGGCCGGGAGGTCCTTCGCCGGCGCCGGGCGCGCGGGCGCGTTCGGCTTACCCCGGTCTGAGCCGAGTCGCCGGCGACCGAGCGACGTGAATGAGAACGGCTCGGACTGCGAGGCCCGTCGGGTCGCCGGCCCGGCCTCGGAGGAATCGAACGCGGTTCAGGTTGACCGATCGGGTGGCCCTCGCTCCCAACGATGCGGGCGGTTACGCGAATCATCGGAGTTTGGACGAGTCCGCGCCGCGGGCCGATCATGGTCCTCGCCGCTCCTGGTCGTGCAGGCCGCGCCCGGGGAGGTCGGTGTCATTCGCGTTGGATTCGTGGTCAGCAAGCGGATTGGGAAAGCGGTTCGCCGCAATCGAGCCCGTCGCCTGCTCCGGGAAGCGATGCGTCGGGTCTGCGCGCGCGTTCGACGCGGATGGGATGTCGTGATCGTGGCGCGTTCGCGGATCGTGGGCGAGGCGCTCGACGCCGTCCAGGCAGCACTCGAGGATGCATTGAAACGAGCAGGGCTACTCGATGGCCCGCCGGTTGCGACCGAGTCGCTCGCCGGCGGGTTTCCGTTTGCGGGCGAGCAATCGTCGGATCGGACGACTCGATGAAGAAAGTCGCGCTCGGCACGATCCGTGTCTATCAGATGACTCTGTCACGGGTTTTACCGCCATCCTGTCGGTTCTACCCATCGTGTTCGCAATACGCCTACGACGCGATCGCGCGGTATGGGGTCATTCGGGGGGGGTGGCTGGCCCTCGGCCGGCTCAGTCGCTGTCATCCGTTTAACCCTGGTGGATACGATCCGGTCCGTTAGCACCTGAGGAGGCTCCTTCTTGGCGGCCATTGGCAGTCTGTACAACGCGATGCGCGATGCTCTCGCGGGTCCGATGTTGGACGCGCTTCTGTTCCTGTACCACATGCTCGCCACGGTCGGTATCCCAAGCTGGGGCCTGACGATTATTCTGTTCACCATCCTGGTGAAGCTCGTCTTCTGGCCGCTGACCGCGCAGCAATTCAAGTCGTCGCGCGCCATGCAATCCCTTCAGCCGCAGCTCAACGAGCTGAAGAAGTCGCACGCCAAAGACAAAGAAAAGCTGATGCAGGAACAGATGCGGCTCTATAAAGAGAATCGCGTCAACCCCATGGCTGGTTGCTTGCCGATGCTGATCCAATTCCCAATCTGGATCGGTCTCTATCAGGCCCTCTACGTGCTGGCCGGCACCGTCCAGGGAATTCCCGCCCAGCCCGGCTTCAACGGTGCGTTCCTCTGGGTGCCCAACCTGGCGCGGCCGGAGGGTTTCCCCTACGCGTTGGCGATTCTGACCGGGCTCTCTCAGTTGGCGGTCCAGCGGATGCTGCAGGTCAACGCGGCCGATCCCCAACAGAAGACGATGAATCAGGCAATGCAGTTCATGCCGATCATGTACATCTTCATCTCCTTTTCGATGCCGGCTGGGCTGGTCCTGTACTGGGTGGCCTCGAACGTCTTCAGTATGATTCAACAGTCGTTCTACTATGGGTGGAGCTCGGTGATCCCGCGCGGCCTGTTCAGCCTGGGGACCGCCAGCGCGGTGCGCGCGCCGACTCGCGAACGGGAACGACCCGGACGACGCGCGCCGGAATTGCTCAACGGCGCCCGTGCCGCGTCCGAAGAATCGGTTCCCGAGTCGCCTCCCGGAGCGGTGAACGGACGAACGGCTCCCACGGCGGTGGCGCCGCAAAACCAGCCACCACGCCGATCCAAGAAGAGAAGAAAATGAAGATCCCCTCTGAGGAGGAGTTCACTGTGGAGAGTCTGGAAGTCACGGCTCGGACCGTTAACGAAGCTATCGAAAAGGCGCTACTCCGGCTGGGCAAGACGCGCGACGAGGTCGACATCTCGGTGCTTTCGGAAGGCAGCCGAGGAATCCTCGGCATCGGTGGCGAGGAGGCACGGATCCTGGCCTCGCCCCACGAGCCTCGCCCAATCGCCACTCCGACGCCGACGACGTCGGCACCCGCACCCGAATTATTCGCCGATACCGCGCGCGAGGTCCTCGAAAACCTGATCGGCGGCATGCGGGTCAACGGCGAAATCGACATCCTCCCGCTTCCGGAGGCCGCGGCGGAGGACGGATTCGTGGCCGCGCTCGATATCGTCCGGCCCGACGACGTCGGAATTCTCATTGGGCGGCGCGGTGAAACCCTTGGCTCACTCCAATTTCTGACCACGCTGATCGTCGCGCGCAAGCTCGGCAAGTGGGGCAAGATCCTGGTCGACGTCGAAGGTTACCGCGGGCGCCGCGAAGGCTCGCTGCGTAGCCTGGCGACTCGCATCGCGACTCGCGTCCAGGAAACCCGTCAACCGATGGCGCTCGAGGCGATGCCAGCGAACGAGCGGCGAATCGTTCACCTGGCGCTCCAGAACCATCCGGCGGTGACGACGGCGAGCACCGGCGAGGGCGACCAGCGGCGCGTGGTCATCTCGCCAAAGCGGTGACGGACGGCCCTGGCCTCGTCTCCCGTCCGGGGATTCCCGACTACGTCCTGATCGGTCACGTCACCCTGGACGTCGTCGGCGACGGGTTCGTCATCGGCGGAACGGTGACCTACGCCGGTCTCACCGCGCATGCGCTCGGCCGCACCGTGGGCGCGGTCACGAGCGCGGGACCGGGGCTGGCCCTCACCGAGCACCTGCCGGGCATCGAGTTTCGGATCAAGCCCGCGCCCGCGACGACGACCTTCGAGAACGTCTACCACGATGGCCGCCGCCAGCAATGGATTCGCGCGGTCGCCTCCGCTCTCGATGGCTCCCTGGTGCCGCCCGCCTGGCGGTCCGCCCCGATCGTTCACCTCGCTCCGCTCGCCGGTGAGTTCGGGACGGAAATCCTGGCGACCTTCAAAGACTGTCAACTGCTCGGTCTGACGCCGCAAGGCTGGCTTCGGGTCTGGAACGACGAGGGATTCGTGCGACGGAGCGCCTGGCACCATCCCGAGGCCGCGCTGGCCGCGTGCGACGTGGTGGTGCTGAGCGAAGAAGACGTCGAAGCGGACTGGAAGATCCTCCATTCGTACGCCAAGCTAACTCGCCTGCTGGTGGTGACACGGGGCGCGCGAGGGTGCGTGGTGTTCGATCGTGGGAAGGGTTGGCGGGTTCCCGCCTTTCCGGTTGCCGAAGTGGACGCGACCGGAGCCGGCGACGTGTTCGCGGCCGCGTTCTTCGTCGGCATGGCCCGAGACGGCGATCCGATCGGCGCCGCCCACTACGCCAACTGCGTCGCGAGCTTCGCCGTCGAGGCGCCGGGCACCGACGGCGTTCCAACTCCGGAAAAGGTCGCCGAACGCCTGGCCACCAGTTCCCCCGCGGTCGCGGTCCCGTGACCTCGCCCGGCCCCATCCTGGCCGTCGCCAACCAGAAGGGCGGCGTCGGCAAGACGACCACCGCGATCAACCTTGGTGCCGCGCTCGCCGCCGCCGGTCAGCCAACCCTGCTGGTCGACCTCGATCCCCAGGCCAACGCGACAAGTGGCCTCGGCGTCGATAAGGGACAGGTGCGGCGATCGATGTACGAAGCGCTGGTCGGCCAGATCGCGCTGCGCGACACAATCATCGCGACGAGCTGGGAAGGTCTCGCCCTCGCGCCCTCGGCCATTCGGCTGGCGGGCGCCGAGATCGAGATGGTCGGTCTGATGGCGCGCGAGCAGCGGCTGCGTCGGGCGCTGAGCGAGGTGATGGCCGATTACGCGGTCGCGCTCGTCGACTGCTCGCCATCGCTTGGCATTCTCACCGTGAACGCGCTGACCGCGGCGGACGGCATCATCATTCCGATCCAGTGCGAATACCTCGCGCTGGAGGCGCTGGGCCAGCTTCTCAGCACGATCGAGCTGATTCGGGAAAACCTCAACCCACGCCTGAAGATCGCGGGCATGGTCATGACCATGTTCGACGGCCGAACCAATCTCTCCCAACAAGTCGTCGACGACGTGCGCGATCACTTTCCGCGCGAAATCTTCGAGACGATCATTCCGCGGAGCGTCCGCTTGAGCGAGGCGCCCAGCTACGGGCAGCCGATCCTTGCGTACGATCCGACGTCCCGCGGCGCGGTCGCCTATCGCAAGCTCGCCGACGAGCTGATCGGTCGCCTCAAAAGCTAGGGTTCAAAACGATCGTCTGCCGGCGGTGGCTGCCGACCGAGACAAGATCGATCGAGCAGCCAATCAGCTCGACCAATCGATCGATGAATCGTCGGGCGGCGATCGGCAACTCGTCGAGCGTTCGCGCGTCGCCGGTTGGTGCCCGCCATCCTTCGACCGCTTCCCAGACCGGCTCGCAGCGCCCAAACGTCGCCAGGCTGGCCGGCAGGCAGTTGACGATCTCTCCGTCAAGGCGATAGCCGGTGCAGACGTCGATCGAGGCCAGATCGTCCAAGACGTCCAGCTTGGTGATCGCCGCGCCCCGCATGCCGTTGATCCGGACCGCGTGACGGGCCAGCACCGCGTCGAACCAGCCGCAGCGGCGGGGACGACCGGTCGTCGTTCCGAACTCCTGGCCGCGCTCCCGCAAGTGTTCGCCGACGCCGTTCAAGAGCTCGGTCGGAAACGGGCCGGCGCCGACGCGAGTCTGGTATGCCTTGAAGACGCCGACCACGCGATCGATCTGGGTCGGACCGATGCCGGCCCCAACGCACGCGCCGCCGGCGGTTGGCGACGACGACGTCACGAAAGGATAGGTTCCGTAGTCGATATCGAGCAGAGTGGCCTGGGCCCCTTCGAGCAGCACGTTGTGACCTTTCGCGATCGCGTCGTGGATCAGGAGCGACGTGTCGGTCACGTGCGGCGCCAGGCGCTCGCCGAACGCGCGGTAAAGCTCGTAGACCGGAGCCGGATCGACCGGAGAATGACCGTAGACGCCGGAGATGAGCCGGTTCTTCAGCGCGACGGCTTCGAAGATCCGCTCGCGCAACGAGCTGGAATCGATCAGGTCGCACATCCTCAGGCCCGATCGCGCGACCTTGTCGACGTAGGCTGGCCCAACGCCGCGACGGGTCGTGCCGAGGCTCGCCTCTCCTCGCTGCTCTTCTTCCAGCGCGTCCAACACCAGGTGGTAGGGCAAGACCACGTGCGCGCGATCGCTCACGAACAGGTTGGCCACTGAGACACCCGCCGTTGCCAGGGTGTCAATCTCCTCCAGGAGGGCGCAAGGGTCGACGACGACTCCGTTCCCGATGACGCAGGTCACCCGGGGATCGAAGATCCCCGATGGGATGAGGTGGAGGCGAAACGTTCCCAGGTCATTTACCACGGTGTGACCGGTGTTGGTACCGCCCTGGTAGCGAGCGACCACCCGCGCCTGCCCGGCCAGGTGGTCGACGACGCCACCTTTTCCCTCGTCGCCCCATTGCGCGCCGACGATGACCAGAACTGACATGCCTTCCCCTACAAAAGAAAATGGACCGCCTCCGGAGCGGGCCCAAACCCAAAGATTATATCACGCCGAATGCGGAGGTCGGTGACCCAACCGGCGCCGGCTACGGTGCGTCTCCGCCCTGCCAGTAGACGTCGCCGTGGCGATGGCAGAATTGCTCGAGCGCCGACTCGTCGAGGTTGGCGATTCCAAGCTCGATGCTGCGGACCGTTGGGTTGTGGAAGTGGCGCTGGACGATTGTCGCGACGATCGACGACCAATCGGCCAAATCGAGCGGCAGGAAGGCGACACCGCCACCCCGTGCCTCGACCTGATCCTGCCAGATCGGGAACAGCGTCTCGAAGGCTACCGCCCGAAAACGGCGCATCAGCGTGCTCGCTTCACAGGGTCAGGTGTAGCTCCCGGATCAGGTAGTCCCGGCTCATCGCCACGCTCTCGTAGGCCGTCCGGCGGGTGTAATCCAGCTCGATCGTCAGCCAGCCGTCGTAGCCGGTCGTTCGCAGGATCTCGATCGCCCCCTTCAGGTCGACGATGCCCAGGCCAAGCTCCACGAAGTCGCGGATGACCGCCGTGCCACCGTCGCCGGTTTGCTCCGGGGGAAGCGTCGGATCCCAGTCCTTGAGGTGGACGTACTTGATCCGGTCGGCGTAGCGCCGAAAGACGTCCACCTCGGCGGTCGGAACCCCCGGATTTCCCTTGCGGAGGTGCGCGGTATCCGCAGCCATCGCCACGTACCGGGGATCGACCCGATCCATGATGAAGTCGATCTCGTCCAGCTTTTCGATCATCGTGTTCACGTGAGGGTGGACGCACGACTGGACCCCGATATCGAGCGACCGGCGTCCGATCTCGTTCAGGCACTGGACCTGATTGAGCAAATCATCCCGCGAAGGCGCCCCACCGGTCGGCCGACGGCCCGGCCCGAGAACCAGGCGATTTGCCCCGTTGAGCGACAGGAATCGCGCCAGGCGGGCGTTTCGGGCCACCAGCTCCTCGTGCTGGGACGGGTCGTGCATCGCGCCACCGCCGTACAGCGCGACGAGCTCGAGACCGTGCTCGAGCAGCAGATCCTTGAACTCACCGACCCGACCGATGCCAAAGTCGTCCGCGACGTAGGCGAACGCCTCGAACCCTCGGAAACCGAGCTCTTGCAGATCCTTCACCGTCCGCGCGAGGTCCCGCCCCCAGGTAATCCCGTGACACGCTACCCGAATCGCCACTTGGCTCTCCTTCCTGGCGGCCTCGATCGTCGCCGGCCCCAAGAGTATACCGGGCGCTCTCGCCGCCCGCAAACCAGGGCCCCGGTCAGGCCACGGATCTCGATAGCTGTAGCGTGGGAGTCGCTCACCTCGCCTCCTCTTCCGGTAGAAGTGACCGAATCGCCACCCGGAGCATCGCGTCCCAGGTCGCCTCGTCCAGCGTCAGCAGCCCGCATCGCCGACTTGCCCCCTGCCGAATCAGCCACTACAATGGCACCGGGCCGGCCTTCACGTCACATTCCGCCCTGGCGGCTACCGACCGGCCACCAAAGGAGCGCTATGATCGACGTCAGCGTGGAAGAACTCGTCGCGCAAGATCAGGCCAACCTGATCCACCCACTGCACAGCGCCAGCGGACACCTGGCGTCCGGCCCGATGGTCCTGGTCAGCGGACAGGGAGCGGTGGTCCGCGACATTCATGGACGCGAATACATCGACGGACTCTCCCAGCTGTGGAACGTGAACGTCGGCCACGGCCGTCGCGAGCTCGCCGAGGTCGCCGCGGAGCAGATGTCCAAGATCGCGTTCGCCTCCAACTACAGTGGCCAGACGAACATTCCCGCGATTCGGCTCGCCCATAAGCTGGTCGAGATCAGCTATCCGAACATGCAGGCGGTCTTCTTCGCCAGTGGCGGGGCGGAGTCGAACGAGTCGGCATTCAAGCTCGCCCGCTCATTTTGGAAAATCCAGGGCTACGCGAACAAGGTGAAGATCATCTCCCGCCGGTGGGCCTACCACGGCGTGACCATCGCGGCGATGAGTGCGACCGGTATGAACGCCTACTGGCCCCAGTTCGAGCCGCGAGCGCCGGGGTTCATTCAAGTCGCCGCTCCCTATTGCTATCGGTGTGAGCTGGGCAAGGCGCCGGGCCACTGTCCGATCGATACCGCCGAGGATCTCGAGCAAACGATCCTCCGCGAAGGCCCGGACACCGTGGCCGCGTTTATCGCCGAGCCGGTGCAGGGCGCGGGCGGGGTCATCCCACCTCCCGCCGGCTACTTCGCGAAAGTTCGCGAGGTCTGCGACCGGCACCACGTGCTCTTCATCGCCGACGAAGTCATCACCGGGTTCGGCCGAACCGGCAAAATGTTCGCGCTCGACCACTGGAAGGTGCGACCGGACATCGTCTCGTTCGCGAAAGGCGTCACCAGCGCCTACATTCCACTCGGCGGCATCATCATCAGCAAGCCCATTGCCGAGGTCCTTCGATCGCTGCCTCCCGAGCAGGCGTGGATGCATGCCTATACCTACTCCGGACACCCGGTTGCCTGCGCCGTTGGACTCAGGAACGTTGAGATCATCGAGAAGGAGGGCCTGGTCCAGCGCGCGGCTGACATGGGCGAACGGTTGATGAAGGGGTTACGCACATTGGAAACCCTGCCGTCGGTCGGCGATGTGCGCGGGCTCGGGCTCATGTGCGCGGTCGAGCTCGTCGCCGATCAGGCGTCCCGCGAGGCATTTCCGGCGGCGTCCAAAATTGGCGCGAAAGTCCTGGCGGCTGGCCGCGAGCGGGGAATTCTCTATCGAAGCCGCGGCGACGTCATCGAGATGGCGCCACCGCTGGTCGTCAGCGCCGAGCAGATCGATCGGATCGTCAACGTCCTCGGCGAAAGCATCCGGGCGGCGACCGGCTGAAACCGACGGGTTTCCGGTCGCCGCGCCCGGGCCGCGTGGCCTCACCCCCTCTCCATTCGAAATGGATAGGGGGTACCTTGAGCGC
>JBOGTX010000648.1:0-11538 GCA_050695695.1 Chloroflexota bacterium | reverse complement strand
GTGGTTCTCTTCCTGGATTCCGAAGTTCCAGCTTGCCAGGTCAAGGTGAAGCGCCGCCATCTGGTTGATCGGGTCGGTGTTCCCACCTTCCTGCCAGGCGGTTTGGACGCCGAACCACTCGGCAAGGTGGGCGATCTTCTGGGCCTGGGTGATCCCACCAACTTTGGAGACCCGCACCCGGATGAAGTCGATCAGCCGCTCGGTGATCAGCGGCAGCCACTCGTTGGCGTTCACGAACAACTCGCCCATCGCCTGCGGCGTCGCGCACTGCTGGCGGATCAAACGGTAGTAGGCGATCTGCTCCGGTGGCAGGACGTCTTCGAGAAAGAACAGGCGATAGGGCTCGAGCAGCTTCGCCAGGGTGACCGCCGAGGTCGGGCGCAGGTGCTCGTGGACGTCGTGGGTCAGCTTGACGCCGAATCCCAGCTTCTCCCGCAGATGGGCGAACATCTTGACGATGTTCTCGACGTAAACTTCGTCGTCGAAGACCTTGGGCTGCGCCCAGGCGTTGCGCGGTCGGTTGGCCTGCTCGAGGTCGACGAAGCCACCCCCGCCGTACGGTCCGAGCTGGCAGCGAACGACCGGGTACCCCTCCTCGAGATAGCCGCGCACGTCGTCCTCGAGCGCCTCGACGGTGTCGCCCGAAGCGTGGGCGTAGCAGGGGGCCGCGGCGCGGCAGGGACCGCCCAGCAGCTTGTAAATCGGCATCCCGGCCTCTTTGCCCTTGATGTCCCAGAGGGCGACGTCGATCCCGCCGAGCGCGGCGTTCAAGATCGGGCCGTTGCGCCAGTAGCCGCAGGTGAAGGTCGACTGCCAGACGTCCTCAATCTGGCCGGCGTCGCGGCCGATCAGCCGCGGCGCGTAAAACTGGTCGACGACGTCGACCACCGCGTCGGTGTGGTTGTAGTCGTGGGCCGAGCCGATGCCGTAGAGGCCCGGCTGGTCGGTGATGACTTTGACGACCACCCAGGTGCCCGCGGGGCGGGTGCGGATGCAGCGGATCTCCTTGATCTTCGGCACGTCACTTTCCTCGCTCAGTTTCCTCGGCGCGATACAGCCGGTGCTGCTGAATGTACTCGATGACGGCGTCGGGTGTCATGTAGGTGATCGGCCGCCCCTCGCGCACGCGCTGGCGAAGGCTCGAGGCCGAGATGCTCAGCTCGGGAACGACGAGCTGGAGAATACGCTCGGACGCGTGGGGAATCGCCGGGTCCAGGCTTGCCAGGTCGAGCGAGGGATAGCCCGGGCGATTCACCGCGACGATCTGGCACAGATCGGCCAATCGGGCGGGCTCGCGCCAGAGCGGAAGATCGGCGAGCGCGTCACGGCCCACGATGAAAAAGAGGCTCGGACCGTCGCCGAGCTCCCGCCGCAGCCGGGCGACCATCTCGACGCTGTACGAGGCCCCCGGGCGATCGACGTCGACCCGCGATAGCCGAAAGTGATGGTTGCCGGCGATGGCTCGCTGGACCATCTCGATCCGATCCACCGCCGGCGAGATCGGCCGGCCGCGCTTGTGGGGAGGGGCGCCGGCCGGCACGAAGAGCACTTCGTCGAGCCCGAGCTGGGTCCGGCAATCCTCGGCGACGACCAGATGGCCGTGATGGATCGGATCGAACGTGCCGCCGAGAATGCCAACTTTCGCCCGGCTCACGTCAGGAGATCCATTCGAGCTCGATCGGGCCGAAGCGGACGATGTCGCCGGCCTGGACCCCGATTTTCACCAGCGCGGCGGTTACTCCAAGCTTTTTCAACTGGCGCTGGAGGTAGGCCGCCCCTTCCTGGTTCTCGAAGTCGGTCATCGATACCAGGCGCTCGATCCGCCGTCCGATCACCCGGTATCCGCCGGCGTCGTGCTCGACGACGAAGCCTTCGCGCTCGGCGCCGGGTCGCAGCACCACCGGCGCCTCGGCGGTCGGCAGCGCCACCGGCTCGACCGCGGCGACCTCGTCGAGCACCGCGAACAAGCTGGCCAGCAGGTCGGCCACGCCCTCGCCCGTGCTCGCCGACACGCTTCGGACCTCGACGCCGATCTCGGCGAACGCCGCCTGAATCTCCGGTAATCGCCGGCGAACCGCGTCCTGGTCGATCTTGTTGATCGCGACCACCTGCGGCTTCTTCGCCAGGGCCTCGTCGAACAGCGATAGCTCGGCGTTGACCGCCCGATACGCCTCGACCGGCTCGGGCACGCCACCGTCGATCAGGTGGAGCAGTGCCTTGGTTCGTGAGATGTGGCGGAGGAACTCGTGCCCCAGTCCGACGCCAGTATGAGCCCCCTCGATCAGACCTGGAATATCGGCCAGGGTCAGGATGCGCTCGTCCAGCGCCGCGACGCCGAGGTTCGGGGTCAGCGTCGTGAACGGATAGTCGGCGATCTTCGGATTCGCCCGGGTCACCGCCCCGAGAAAAGTCGACTTGCCCGCGTTCGGGTAGCCGATGATGCCGACGTCGGCGATGATCCGGAGCTCCAGCTTGAGCCAGCGCTCCGCGCCCGGCTCGCCCTTCTGGGCGATCGTGGGCGCGCGATTCGTCGGGGTGGTGAAGTGAACGTTGCCCAGCCCACCTCGGCCACCAATCGCGACCGTCACTTGCTTCGCCGGGTGATCGAGATCCGCGATCAGCTCGCCCTCGAGCGTGGTCACGATCGTCCCCGGCGGAACCGGCACGATCGAGTCGTCGCCGGCCTTGCCGTGGCGCTTTCCGCCGCCGCCGTTGCCGCCCGGTCGCGCCCGAAAGTGGCGCCGATACCGAAAATCGAGGAGGGTCGCCTTCCCGGCGTCGGCGACCACGATCACCGAGCCACCGCGCCCGCCGTCCCCTCCGTCGGGGCCGCCGCGCGGCACGAACTTTTCCCGTCGGAACGACGCCGAGCCGTTCCCGCCGTCGCCGGCTTTGACCCAAATGCGGGCCTCGTCTAAAAACACGCGATCTTTACGCCGACCACCGCGGCAATCGGCTCTCCTTCCCGCTCTCTTGGCGAAATTCTACCATGTATGATGAGAGTAAGTATCGTAGGAGACGGAGGAGTAGGAGTGTGGATTGTGGAGAACGCGCGACTCCCCGCGCCGGGTGTCGCCGTCATCCGAGGTCGCGTGGTGGATCGATCGTGGCCCGAGCGCGGAGGCGCCGTGGACCGATCAGCGAGCCTCACCGATGGCGCGGGTTCGAGCCGGGCCTATCCACCCCTTCATCCCCCGAGTTATCCACATAAACCGAAACTTATCCACGAAAATGGGCGGGTTATCCACATGAATTATGTTTAATGTGGTTGACGACAGCTATTTGTGCACCGGGTCCAATCACACCACCTGTCTCGCCCACCCTCCTCGTTTTCATTGCGCGTTCATTTGTGCGAATGGTACAATGGCAGGAGCGGGCCGTCGTGGCTCCCATTCTCGCCTGGGTAGGATCCGATAGCGTTAACGATACGGGCGCTGTTGCGGCTCGCGCCGCTCGACGAGGCGCGCGTCGTCGCCGGCGACGCGGGGCTGGACAACGAGGTGAGCTGGCCGGCGGTTCTCCGGGTGCGACCGCCGGCGTTCGAGCCGCTGAATGGGCGCGAGCTGGCGCTGGTGTCGCTCGACGTGCTGCGCCTGCTCGACGCGTCGCTGTCGCTGGCCGAGCTGATCGCGCGGCTTTCCGAACGAAAGGTGGCCGCGGTCGTCGTGGTTGGCGAGGCCGATCGGGCGGCGATGGAGACCGCCGAGCGCGGGCAGCTTCCGCTACTGGTCTTGCCAGAGACCTCCCATTTTTCGGACCTTGGTCCGGCGCTGAGCCGGGTGATGGCCGAAGAGAAGACGCGCCTCTACCAGCTTGGTCTCGACGTCCACCACCAGCTTGCCGAGGTCTCGATGACCGGCCGCGGCCCGCGGGGCATCGTCAGCCGGCTGGCCGAGCTGAGCGGACGCGACGTGGCGCTGCAGGATTCGACCGGTGGGCTCGTCGTCCGGGCGTCGCCCGCGGACGGTATCAGATCCGGCGAAGGGTCGGCCGCGGATTTGGCAACCGCCGATCGCCTCCAGCGCCCCTTCGTCGGACGGGCGGGCAGCCGGGCGGAGCCGCCGACGGCGCGGATCGGGCTGAGCCGGGGGATTAGCCTGGTCTCGCCGGTGCTGGTGCGCGACGCGGTGGTGGGCTTCCTCTCCTTGCTTGGCACGGTCGACGACTTCGTCGACGAAGATCAGGTGATGCTGAGTCGCGGCAGCGTCGTCTGCGCGCTGGAGATGGCCAAGCAGGAAGCGGTCATCGAGGCCGAGCAGCGGCTGCGCGGCGACTTCTTCGACGACCTCCTCGAAAGCGCCGCCGAGTCGGCGGAATCGCTCGCCAATCGGGGGCGGCATCTCGGCTACGACGTTCAACAGCCGCACGCCGCGCTGGCGGTCCGTCCGGAGGCCCCGGAGGGCCAGGATGCCGGGGCGATCGACCGACTGACCCGGGAGATTGGCGAATACCTGTCGCGCCACCAGATCGCCGGAATGGTCGCGCCCCGTCGACCGGCGGTCGCCCTGTTCCTCGCGATCGACCCGGCGGCCGATCTCGGTCCGGCGCGGCGCCTCGGCGAGGAGCTTCAGGTGTACCTGACGAGCCAGCTCGAGACGCCGGTGGGCATCGGCCTGGGCTCGCACCATCCGGGCGCCCTTGGCCTCCGAACGGCCTACCGCGAGGCCGAACAGGCCGAGCGGATTGGCCGCGAGATCTTCGGATCTGGTCAGGTGACGTCGTTTGCCGACCTTGGGGTCTACCGCTTGCTCTACACCTTTCGGCAGAGTCCGGATCTCGCCGACTTCTGTCGAGAGACGCTGGCGCCGCTGGCCGACTACGACGCCAAGAACGGCATGTCCCTGGTCGAAACCCTGGACGTCTACCTTCGGTGCGATGCGAACCTCGGGAGCGCCGCCGAGGCGCTCTACCTGCACCGCAACAGCCTCGCCTATCGGTTGCGGCGGATCTCCGAGCTCACCGGCTTCAACCTCGACCACCTCGAAGACCGCTTCCGTCTCCAGCTCGCCCTGAAGGCGCGCCGCCTGGTTCAGGGGCAGGAGCCGGTCGTGGAACGACGCCGCGCGTAGAGGCCACGTGCCCGGTTGGCACGCTCTACGCCGGCTCGGTCAGCGGCCTGGGCGCGCCCTCGGCTTCGAGGACGGTTTGTAACGCGGCGATCGCCGCTTCGATCATCGAGTCGTCCGGCTCGCGGGTGGTCAATCGCTGGACGGCCAGGCCCGGTTTCATCAACGTGCGGACGATCGGGCGGTGATAGTTGGTCGCGCCGAACCGCATGAACTCGTAGCCGATGCCGGCGATCAGCGGAATCAAGGCGATCCGCGATGCAATGAGGAACGCCAGCGTGGGGTGTCCGAGCACCGCGAAGACGAGGAAGGAAACGATCACGACCGTCACCAGGAACGTCGTCCCGCAGCGGGGATGGATCAGAGTAAAGGGACGCACGTTCGCGACGGTCAGGTCGCGGCCGGCCTCGTAGGCGTTGATCGTCTTGTGCTCGGCGCCGTGGTAGCCGAAGACGCGCCGAACGTCCGGCATCAGGCTGATCGCGTACATGTAGCCGAGAATCAGAGCCAGCCGAAAGAGGGACTCGATCAGGTTGCGGGCCAGCGCGGAGGGGATCGAGCGGTCGACCGCGTTGGTGAGGAAGATCGGAAGCACGAAAAAGAGCGCGACCGCCGCGCCAAGGGCGAGGATCATCCCGCCGAGAACGGCGGGATGGCTGCCCTGCTTGCTTTGTTCGATCGCGGTGCGCTCGGCTTCGCCGCCCATCGCGACGTCCGCCGAGAACGCGAGGGTCCGCATGCCAAGGACCAGGGTATCCCAGAGCGCGATCGCCCCCCGGACCAGCGGCCAGCGCGCCCATCGGCTCTGGTAGATCGCGCCCTTGAGGGGCTCGTCGTGGATGACGAGCTGACCGGTCGGATCGCGAACCGCCACCGCCACGTGTCGCGGGCCGCGCATCATCACGCCCTCGATGACCGCCTGACCGCCGTAAAAGGCCGCCTTGCTCATCGCGCTCCGCGCCCTTCAACAAGGCAGAGAGGCCACGTGTCACCCACCGAATTTTCGACAACGCAAAATCCAGGGAGTGTCATGTGGCCTCCCACAAAAATCACTGCGCCGCCACCGGCTCCTTGGGCGCTGCTTCGGCCGCCCCCTCAAGACCCGCCTGCTCGGACCGACCGGCCCTGGCCATGCGGCGCCTGAAGCGCTCGACCTGGCCAGCGGTGTCCACGATGCGTTGCTGGCCGGTGTAGTGCGGGTGGCACTTCGAGCACAGCTCGACCTTCAGCAGCTCTTTCGTGCCGAACGTCTCGAAAGTGTTACCGCAGGCGCAGACGACGGTTGCCCGCAGCCACGCCGGATGAATGTTCTTCTTCACGATCATTAGACCTCGTAAACGCTGATTTGTTTCTTGTCCTTGCGGGCGTACTCGAACTTGACCCGTCCCGGAATCAGCGCGAAGAGCGTATGATCGCGACCGAGTCCGACACCCTTCCCGGGTAGAAAGCGCGTTCCGCGCTGGCGCATGAGCACCGAGCCCGAGAGCACCACCTCGCCGTCCGACCGCTTGGCGCCCAGGCGCTTCGCTTCGCTATCCCGGCCGTTGCGCGTGCTACCCGCGCCTTTCTTATGTGCCACTTCTTTCTCCTTGCCTAGGACGACTGAGCGCCCGAGACGATCTCTTTGATCACCAGCCGGGTCAGGTCCTGGCGGTGCGTATTCATGCGGCGATAGCGCACTTTCGGCTTGTACTTGAAGACGATGACCTTGCGTCCGCGGAAGTGATCGGCGACGCGCGCCCGGACCACCGCGCCGGAGACAGTCGGCTGACCGACGACGAAAGCTCCCTCGTCCCCTCCGAGCATCAGCACCTTATCCAGATCGATTGTCTGGCCAACCTCACCCGGCAGTCGGTTGACCTCGATGACCTCACCCGGAGCCACTTTGTACTGCCGGCCCCCGGTCTCGACGATCGCGTACACCCATGACCTCCACGCTGCCTGTTTGTTTCATCCCGTACCCGGTCGAAAGGCGGCCGCGACGGTGACCTATCGCCCCGACACTCAAAAGCCGAAGGCACACACCTCGCGGCCTTCGGCCTGCTTTGCTCTCGTTCCGCGCCCGAGCCACCTGACGTAGGGGATCTGTTCGTTTCACTACTCGCGGGTGAGCCATCGCCTCGTGGACACACAACGACCACGTCCGCGTGGCAGAGACGTACAGGGAAGTATAACAGGGGCGCGCCGAAGACGTCAAGGCGACGCGCTTGCCTGCCTACTTTTACCTGGTGCTATCGGCCCTTCGCGCGGCGCCGCTCCTCGCGGCGCTCCAGGTGCTCACGTCGCCGTTCCAGGCGGCGTCGCTCGCGCGGGGTCAGCGCCTCCTCGATCGGCGGCTGATCGGCCGTCGGTCGGCGCGGGCTGATCCCGCCGGCGATTCCACCGCCATGGGGGGAAGTCGGTCCGGCCGGCACCTTCTCCGGGTCGCTCATCACTCGCTCCTCACTCGACCTGGAACCGTCGCCGTGACGTCGGCGATCTTCAGACGTCTTCTTGACGCGGATAATTCGACGGATCGCGTGCCATCCGCGGTAGAATTGAACCGTGAAGATACTACGCACTCGGGCCGAAGACCGTCAATGCGGGCGATTCTCTTCTCCAAATTCAATGTCTCCGGAACTGGCGGCCTGGCGTTGACAAGCCTCAGACGCATTGCTATAGTATGCGCGGCGCGAATAGGAACCTTTTCTTCCGCGTTGGTCGCCGGCGATGCGTCGCGGTCGAGCCAGCGTGCCTTCCTGGCGCGCCGAACCACCGACCGTGAGGCGGTGGTTGTTTTTTGCCCCGCCCCCAACGAGCGTCTTTTGGTGAGGAGGCCCGGTGCAAACACAGGACAAGGTGACCGAGCTGGCCGATCGAGTCACTACGAGTCGAGCCTGGCGGTCATTTTTTCGACATGGCCCCCCGGATACCGCGCGCAACCGCGCGCTCGCCGTCTTCTCGAACGTCTTTCTCCACTTACACCCGGTTCGCGTCCCCCGGCAGAGCCTGCGGATTACCTACACGTTCTGTCTCGGTGGAATCTCCTTCTTCCTGTTCTTGATGTTGACCCTGACCGGCGTCCTCCTGATGTTCTATTACATCCCGTCGGTCACGGCCGCCTACGAGAACGTGCAGGATCTCGCCACGTCGGTCACGTTCGGCGAGCTGCTGCGGAACATGCACCGCTGGGCGGCGCACGGGATGATCATCACGGTCTTTCTCCACATGATGCGGGTGTTCTACACCGGCGCCTACAAGCCTCCGCGCGAGTTCAACTGGGTGATCGGCGTCGTCCTGCTGGTGCTGACCTTCCTCCTGAGCTTCACCGGATACCTGTTGCCGTGGGATCAGCTCGCGATCTGGGCAATCACCGTCGGCACGAACATGGTTGGCTACACGCCGGTGCTCGGCAGTCAGATCCACTTCTTGCTGATCGGCGGATTCGACGTCGGCCAGAACGCGCTGCTTCGGTTCTACGTCCTGCACGTCATTGGCTTGCCGCTCCTGGCGGCGGTTTTCATGGCGGTCCACTTCTGGCGGATTCGCAAGGACGGTGGAATTACCACCCCGCTGTGATCGGGACCTGGTCGTCGTAGGTCGTCGCCGCGTCGTCGGCGAAGGAGGTTGAGCGTGGCTCAGAAAGAAGCTTCGGGTACGGGAACCGGAACTGGTACGGTCGATCCCGAAGCGCAAAAGAAGCGTTTGGCGGCGATGGTGCGGGAGTACGGCGCGGCGAAGGTCGAGCGCGAGCCGTCGAATACCGTCCTGGTCTGGCCAAACCTGCTGGTCATCGAATTTCTCGCCGCGGCGCTGATCACCCTGGGGCTGGTGGTGCTGGCGATCATCATGGATTCGCCGCTCGAAGACCACTCCAACCCCAACCTCACGCCGAACCCGTCGAAAGCGCCCTGGTACTTCCTGAACCTCCAGGAATTGCTTCTTCACATGGACCCGTCCCTGGCCGGCGTCATCGTGCCGGGGGTCGCGATCGTGGCGTTGATGACGATTCCCTACCTGGATAACGTCGTCGGCGACACCGGTATCTGGTTCAGCACGCCGACCGGCAAAAAGGTCGCGATCATCTCCGCGATCTACGCGGGTGTCCTGATTCCGGCCCTGATTTTCTTCGACAACGCGCTCGGGGTCCGCCCGACCGTTCAATCGCTGGGCCTGGGGCCGGCCGTCGCGGAAGTGATCGCGGAGTTCATCATCCCGATCGCGGTCATGCTTGGCCTGACGGCACTCCTGATCGCGCTGATTCGACCGTTGCGGCCAAGCCGCCGTGACATCGTGATTGCCCTGTTCACCGGGTTCGTCGTCACCTACATCGCCCTGACGATCGTCGGAACCGGCTTCCGGGGCGAAGGAATGAAGTTGAACTGGCCGTGGAATATCGGGCTCCCGATCGAGTGATCCATCCGGAGGTGTTCAGGTTGCCAAGGAGGTTCGTATGAGCACTGTACAAGAAGCGCCGCGCGGGACCGAAGGCGGTCTCCCCGGAAAGGAGCACGGGCCAAAGCTGTCGCGACGGATGCTGATCCGCCTGGGCCTGGCCGGGACGCTCGGCCTGTTCTTACTCGAAGTCCTCGGGACGTTTCTGGACTTCTACACGCCGCGCAAGTACGGCACCTTCGGCAGCAAGGTGACGCTCGGCAAGCCAGCGCAGTACGCGATGCCGAGCATCACGACTGTCGTCGACGCGAAGCTCTTCCTGTCGCACGTCCCGGAAGGATTCCTGGCGATGTACTGGAAGTGCCCGCACCTTGGTTGCACCGTGCAGTGGCACCCCGAGGAGCAGACCGAAGATAAGCTGGCGCCGATGGGGCGATTCCACTGCCCCTGCCACGGCTCGATCTACAATCGCTACGGTCAGATCGTCTTCGGGCCGGCTCCCCGACCAATGGACTTATTCACGATGAGCCTCTCGAATGGAAATCTCGTGGCCGACACCGGCGAAATCACGGAGCGCCCGAAGTGGGAGCCCAGCCAGGCGTTCAAGGCCTGAAGGAGTTTAACGCATGAACGTGGCCACGGTGGTCGTGCTGGTGATGGTGCTGCTGGGCATCGGCACGGCCTGGCTCGGGAGCTCCCTCGGGGTGCCCGGGTCGATCAAGGAGCCGCCTAAACCTAAGCTCCCGCCAGAGCCGGTTCCGACGCTGGTTGGCGAAGGGCACCTCGGCCAGATCTCGCAAGAAGCGTTTGCCCGCGAGATCGAACGCTCGATTGCCGCCCGCTCGATCTCGCCGGTGGTCGAGCCCGACGACAGCCCCGGTATGCAGATGAAGGTGATGGCGGGGATCGTCGTGTCGGCGCTCGTCGTCCTCGTCATGGGCGGGTACGTGATCTACGAGCCATCCGCCGAGGCCCAGGCATCGCAGATCCAGCTCACGGAGAGCCAGCAACGCGGTGGTCAACTGTTCACGACCTACTGCGCCACCTGCCACGGTCCGACCGGGACCGGCGACGTTGGCCCCAACTTACACCTTGACGTGGTGGCGACGAGCCCGATCACCAAGGGGCTGGCGGGCGATACCTTCAACCCCAAGGACCCGGCCGAGCTCGCCAAGCTGCACGACTTCCTGGTGAAGACGATCAGCACCGGCGTGCCGGGAACGGCGATGCCGACCTGGGGTGACCAGTATGGCGGCACGCTGAACGAGTCCCAGATTAACGACCTCGCCACGATGATCATCAACGACAACTGGGCCCAGTACGTCCATCCGACCGCCGCGCAGCTCAAGGCGGCGAAGGCGACGCCGGCGGCGCCAGCGAGCCCGCAGGCCGCCGCGGCCCTGCCGCTCATGCAGAAGTATGGCTGCGCCGGTTGCCATACCATCACTGGAGTGGCGGGCTTCACCGGTACGGTCGGCCCCGAGCTGACCCACGTTGCCAGCAAGCCGAAGATTCCGGAGTCGACCGGCAATCTGGTCAACAATCCGGCCAATCTGGCGAAGTGGATCTACGACGCGCCGGCAGTCAAGCCGGGGATCGTGATGCCGAACTTCTCGGGCCAGGGTATGACCCAGGACGAGGCACAAAAGATCGCGGCCTACCTCGAGACGCTCAAGTAGGCGGTTCGCCACTCAGCTCAGGCCACGATGAAAGCGCCCCGGATTTGCTCGGCAAATCCGGGGCGCTTTCATCGTGGCCTGATTTCAACTACCGAAGGGCGTAGTTTGGCGCTTCCTTGGTGATCACGATGTCGTGGGGATGACTTTCGCGCAAGCCCGCGTTGGTGATCCGAATGAATCGGGCGTTGCGCTTCATCTCGTCGATCGTGCTCGCGCCGACGTAGCCCATGCCGGCGCGCAGACCACCGATCAACTGGTACACCAGGTTGGCGAGTGGGCCCTTGTAAGCGACGCGACCCTCAATGCCCTCCGGAACCAGCTTCGCGTCATTCTCGATATCTTCCTGTCCGTAGCGGTCGCGACTGTAGCCTCGGGCCTTCATCGCGCCCAGCGAGCCCATGCCGCGATATTCCTTGAAC
>JBOGTX010000647.1:0-6458 GCA_050695695.1 Chloroflexota bacterium | reverse complement strand
CGGCACGACTTGCCGCCAATGCCAGCCCCTGATCGAAACGCTGAAGGTGGTGACAATGGTTTTCGTAGCCTTCGCACTCCAGCTCTACTTCGCTGCAACGCTGGGCGTCTCCGGGCTCGCGAAACTGGACCAGCAAGCGGGTTTTGCCAATAATCTGGGCCGTTACCGGCTCTTCCCCGGGTGGAGTATTCGGCCGCTAGCCCTGGGCGTGCCATTGGTCGAGATTGCGCTCGCGGGTTTTCTCCTGTCTGGTCTGGCGGCCATGAGCGCCGGTTTGGTAACGATCGTTCTGTTGTCAATCTTCCTCGCGGTGCGCATCGTCCTTCTCGCGACAAAACGGGTGACCGATTGCGGGTGCCACGGTGGCCTTCTAGCCGAGAGGCTGGATGGTGCCAGCATCATCACGTCGTTCATACTTGTGACACTGGCTTGTGTCCAGGTATATGCCATCTGGCGCGGCGGCGATGCGATCCCGGTGGTTTGGCGAGCGCCGTTCATTGTCGGCTACGGCACCGCTGCCGCCTGGCTGCTGTACCGAATGTCGGGTAGAAGCAGGGCGAGCCGATCACAACTCCTTGCTCCGAGGCAGGGCGTCTCGACACTGGCGACTCCCCGCTAGCAGATCCGACGAGATTCCGGTAATCCGAGGGAAACGGTTCAGTGAAGGATCCTCCGCGCACGAGCCTGGCGGCGACTGCTTTGATCGCCGCCAGCATCTGCACGAATATGCTCCTCCTTGCGTGTGAGCCGCCCGTCGCGAGCCCCACGGTGCCGGCCCCGGCCCGGCAAACGCCCGCGGGGGAATCGGCTCCGAAAGGCCTCACCCCGCTACCTTCCACGACAAACCAGGCGCCCGTTCGTCCGCTGACGACCGCCGCGGCGTGCCGCCTGGTCGATGGAGGGACGATCAGTGGCTCGGTAACGTATAACGGGAAAACGGTTCCCGACGGAAGCAGCGTTGCCATCGTCTTCGAAGGTGGCGAGGGCCTTAGCGCCCACACGGTAACCCGTGGCGGACAGTACTCTCTCCACACGCTCGCGCGGCTGTGCGCGGGCGCCCCGAAGCGGTGGATCGGCTTCACGATCCATTCCGGGGGCGATGATCGCAACGTTGGGCCGAGCCAGCCGAACACCCACCTGGATCTAACAGCCGCGGCGTTGCCCCCCACACCGTCCAGCTTGGCGACGCAAACGGCCGTCCAGTTCCCGCCGGTCTGCGACCTGGTTCTGGGAACGCTGCGGGGCACGGTGGCCATCGGTGGCTCACCGGCTGATGACGGGACGGAGATTGTCGCCGTGCCGGGGCCGGATCCCCACGGTATCGTGAAAGGCCTACCGATTGCCCAGACCGTTTTTACCCGGCAGGGGAAATACGCGTTGACCACGGTTGGGACGCCCTGCGGCGGCTTCGAGCCAATGAGCCTTTACGTCCATGGTGCTAAGCTGATGGTCACGCCAGACCGCGAGGATGCGAATTACGACGTCGCCTTTCCCAAAGGCTGACGGACCTGTCGTGGCCGGACCTGTGGATTTCCACAGGTTGCAACGCCCACCATTCATGCTAGAGTATCCGCGCTAGATTGGCCGCTCGATTTTCGCTAGCAGGGAGTGGAACTGGGATGATCTCGCCACGAATCAAGGGCATTGTCCAGCACCTGATTGCCGACGTCTCTTTTCGCCAGTCTTTCGTCGACGATCCTGCCGCGGTGATCGCCGACGCGGGGCTCGCCGACGCGGAGCGTCGCGCGATCCTCCGCCTCCGGGCGCGGCTGGCCACGGTTGAGGGCGGGGAGCTGGCGGCTGACCCATCGGCCCAGTGGCCGTAGATGCGCGCCGCGACGCGGTCGCGGACGAGCTGCGCCGGTTCCTGGACGACGAGGCCGCGGGCTTCCCGGCTATGGCTCAGGTCTTTCGAGCCCTCTCGGCCCGTGGAAGGTCGCTCGCCGGGGATGGTGGATTCTACTGGGGCAGCATTCCGTTGCTGGTCTGCGAGGCCGCCGGCGGCGACCCCGAGCGGGCGCTCTCGGTCGCCGTCGCGTTCGAGTGCGTTGTCAGCGCGCTGGACGTTCTGGACGATGTCGAGGATCGTGACAATCCGGACGCGCTCTGGCGATCCGCTGGCGTGCCGACCGCGGTCAACGTCGCGACGCTTCTCCTGTTTCTTGGCCAGCTCGCGATTGGGCGTCTGGCGCGGCATGGCGTGCCGGACGGTTTGGTCGCCGAGGCCGGGCGAGTTTTCGCCACGGCTGGCGCGCGGGCCTGCCAGGGGCAGCAGGTGGATCTCGATCAAATGGACGGCCGCGAGGTGGACGAGGCGACCTACCTGTCGACGGTCGGCGCCAAGTCAGGCGCGCTCGTGGCCGGCGGCTGCCGGGCGGGCGCGATCCTGGCGACCGCCGGTCGTCCCCGGATTGACGGTTACTCCCGATTCGGGCTCAATGTGGGTGTGGCCATGCAGATCCAAAACGACCTCACGGGTGTATCATCCGAGAGCCTGAATCGGAACGACCTCCGCGATGGGAAGCGCACCTTGCCGCTGATCTTCGCGCTGGAGTGCGCGCCAGCGACGGTTCGGACCGAGCTGGCCCGAGTCTTCGCGCCTGGTCGACCAGCCGAGCTTTCGATCGAGGACGTTGCCCGAGCGCGCGCCCTTCTGGCCGAGAGCGGCGGCCTGCTCTACGCGATGACCGTCGCGGACGTCTATTGGGAACGTGCCCTCGCGTGGGTGGAGGATCTTGCCGGCCCCGAAACCGGCTGCTTGCGGCGGTTGATCGACCGGCTCCGGAGTGGTTAGCAGCCACGCGCCTCCACGAGCTTGGTACCGGGGGATGGCGAATGAGGTATATTCGGGCGCCGGTCCGGTGGCCGCCCGACGTGATCCGGTGCACGCTCCTTGCGGTGGTTGTTCTCGCGATCCTGCTGCTTCCGCTGGCGACTGGAGCGCTACGTTCCACCGTCGGGGCGGACGCGCGATGCAACGGCGGTAAGTGGGTCGTCGTCGAGGTCGATCCCGAAGGCGTCGCGTCCGTGGCCGGATTGCGGGTCGGCGACGTGGTCATCGGACTCGACGGGCAGCCACCTCACGCTCGACGCGAGACTGATCCTGGTTTAGCGCTGGGACGTTCGCGGACCTGGACGGTGCTGCGCCAGGGGAGCGCGTTGGCGCTGCACCCGTCCCCATCCGAGCTTCCCTGGGCGAGCCTTGCCGAGCCCTTCCTTTTGCTCGCCGTCGCCGTGACGGTGTGGGGAGTCGGCGCCTTCGCGCGGGTCAGCAAGCCGGAGGACGACCTGGCCCGCTGGTTTTGTTGGCTGAGCTTGGCGATGGCCATGGCCCTTGCCCTGAGCACCCCGGCGGGTAACGACCTGCTCTGGGCGAAGATTCTCGAAGTCCTCGCGTTCGCGCTCCTGCCCGGGTTGTGTCTGGGTTTCTTTCTGCGGCTTGGACTCGGCGCGGCCCCGGCCGCACCGCTGGCACGCGTCGTATCAGTGTTCTTCGCCGGCGGAGCGGCAGCGGGCGCGCTCTATCTGGTCACCGGGCTGCTGGGCTCGCCGTGGTACGATCTGATTCGCCTCGTTCTCCTCGCCTTCCTCGCCATGGGCTTCCTGGGCGCGCTCGCCGCGCTGTTCCACGGTTACCGGCGGCCCAGCTCGCCGGAGGTTCGTCGGCAGGTCCGAGTCGTTCTCATCGGAACCGGCCTCGCGGTCCTGCCCCTGACGGCGCTGTGCCTGCTTCCCGAGATCGGCGGCATGCCGCCGATCGTTCGTCCGCAGTTCGCCGCGTTCGGCATCGTCGCCCTACCCTGCTCCGTCGCCTACGCCATTCTGCGCTACCGACTGCTAGGGATCGAGGTCATCCTCCGACGCGCGCTCGTCTACGGAACGCTCACGCTGCTGCTGGCCGGTTGCTACGCTCTCTTCCTCGACGGGCTCGCTCATTTGACGCGTCGGCCGGTGGCGATGGACGACACCACGTTGTCACTGGCCTTCTTCGCGGCGATGACGGTCAGCTTCGTTCCGGTGCGCGACGCCGTCTGCTGGCTCGTCGATCGCCTGATCTACCGCGACCGCTACGATTACGTGCGAACCTTGCGTGCCCTGGGCAACCAGCTCGCGTCCGTCCAGCCGATCGACCAGACTCTCGCCGCCGTCGTCGACAACCTGCGCGGCGCGATGAATCTTCGCGGCGCGGCGGTGCTCCTGCGCGGACCGGATAGCGAGGTGACCATTCGGGCGGCGAGTGGCGACGTCCATCGGGCCATGCCACCCCCGTCTGGCAGCGCCGGGCGATCGGATTGCTCGGGGAGTTGCGCGAGCACGGCGGGGAGCAGTTGGATCCCGCTCACCGCCTACGGCGAAGATCAAGGTTTCCTGTACCTTGGCCCAAAATGGTCGAGGACCGAGCTCGCCGATCAGGACTGGGAGCTGATCGAGACGATTGCCGAAGAGGTCGCGATCGCCGTCGTGACCGCCCGGCTCGTCGAACGGCTCGAGGACAAGGTCGGCGAGCTCGAGATCCTTCGCGATCGTCTCCTGGGCGTTCAGGAAGCGGAGCGCAAGCGCGTGGCGCGGGAGATCCACGACGGTCCGCTGCACACGGTGCTTGATCTGGTGCGCCGGGCGGACGCCGTGGCGGACCTGGCCCGCGCCTCGGCCCCGACACCCGTCGAGGGCTGCCTGCGCGATCTCGCCGAGCGGGGACGAGACGCTGCCCACGAGCTGCGAGCGGTCTGCACGGACCTGTACCCCGTCGAATTGACGCACCTGGGGTTAGTCGCCGCCCTGGAGGCCACGATCGCGAGAATCAACCGTGACGAGAATCTCGTCGTGGCGTTGCGAACCGACAGCTTTCCCGAGGACCTCCGCCTGCCGGTACCGCTCGAGGACACGCTGTACCGGGTGGCGCGCGAAGCGCTGGATAACGCCTGCCGTCATGCCGAAGCGAGTGCCGCCCGAGTCGACCTCGTCCTGGAGCGAGGGCAGGTGACGCTGTCCGTCCGGGACGACGGACGAGGATTCCCGGCGCCTTCGACGACGAGCGCGCTGGTCCGCCAGGGGCACCTTGGGTTGGCGAGCATTCGCGAGCGAATCGAGAGCCTGGGAGGAGACGTCACCGTCACCTCCGCTCCCGGCGCCGGCACCACGGTCCGGGTGCGGGTGAGCGATCCGATCTCCTGGTCACGCGGTCCGGCCGGTTCGCGCGAGGCAGCGCGATGATTCGGCTCGTCCTGGCCGACGACCACACGGTGACGCGCGAGGGTACCCGTCGTCTCCTCGAAGGAGAAGGGGACCTCGAGATCATTGGCGAGGCCGCCGACGGCGACGAGGCCGTCCGCCTCGTGCGCCAGCTCCGCCCCGACCTGCTCGTCCTGGACGTCAGCATGCCGGGCCGCGACGGATTGGACGTGGCCAGGGAGCTTCGGGCGGCATTTCCGGAGACGAAGATCCTCATCCTGACCGGCTACGGCGACAATGGGCAGTATGCGCGCGCCCTGCTTCGCCTTGGGGTTCACGGCTACCTATCGAAAACCGTCCGCGCTCGGGAGTTGATCGGGGCCATCCAGACCATCGCGGCCGGTGGGCGATGCTTCCAAGCGCCGATCGCCGGCGTGGCCGGGGCGCCGACCGAAGCGAATGCGGCGGATGAGCCGACGGCGCGGGAGGAAGAGATTCTCCGCCTGGTGGCAGCGGGCCTGCGAAACCGTGACATCGCCCATCGCCTGGGCACCAGCGAGCGTACCGTCGAATTCCATCTCACCAACCTCTTTGCGAAATTCGGTGTGGCCTCGCGGACCGAGCTCCTTCTCCACGCCCGGCAGCAAGGTTGGCTCGTCTAGCCGGGCGCGTAGTTCGATGTGTCAAGGCGATGGCGCTCCGGTCGGTTTTCCCGCGAACTCTCGGCCGACCTGTGGAAATCCCGAGAGTAAAGACTGTGGTTTTCCACAGTGCGCAATCCGTTAGGGGCCGCTATCCTCAGGTCACAGGTAAGCCGCGACGAGAGGCAGAGGGCCTGGCGGTTGACGCAAGAGCAACGCACGAGACGTTCACTGAGCACACGGTACACGCCCGCTCCTGGCTTGTTCTCGACGAATTGGAGACCAGCATTAGGTGAATTGACAATTGGTTACCTCGCAACCAGCGCACGGTGGATAGTCGGCCTGGTCATTCTCACGGCGGGCGTAGCAAAGCTACGGTTCCCCAGGAAATTCGCCGCTGCCATCAACACGTACGGGACGCTGCCACACAACCTGACTCACGTGTCCGCATGCCTGCTTATCAGCGTGCAAGTATTGCTGGGTAGCGGTCTGCTACTCGGGGTCCAAAGCAGGCTAGCGGGCTTAGCAAGCTCGGCGCTCTAGAGGAGGTCGCCAAGCCACATCACATTATTGGTACCGTCAAAGGAGACCAACTGCCATGCACGACTTGAGCGCCGCGGCCCCAGTAGTGCTTGAGCTATGGCT
>JBOGTX010000646.1:0-3409 GCA_050695695.1 Chloroflexota bacterium | reverse complement strand
ACGTCGCCATGGTCGATTTCTCGTTGCGCCTTGGCTACGCCTGGTTCTTTCCCAAGGGCGAGCTGTCCAACGTCGGCATCGGCACGGCCGATCGCCGGCAGTTTCGGCAGCTCCGCCGCCACCTCTCCGACTTCATCGCGCGGAACCACTTCGACTTCGCCCAGCCGCCACGGATCGTCGGCCACAAGATCCCGGTGTGGCGCGGGATCGAGCCGCTCCATCAGAAGAACGTCGTCCTGGCGGGCGACGCCGCGGGCGTCGCCGATCCCTTCTTTGGCGAAGGCATCGCCTACGCGATTCAGACCGGGCGTTTCGCCGCGGACGCGGTCGCGCGCTTCCTCGGATCGGAATGGCCCGATCTCAGCGGCTATACGACCGCGGTCCAGTCGATTCTCGGGCGAGATCTTCGATTCTGGGCGATCCTGGCCCGCGTCGTCTTTCGCGCGCCGAGCCTTTCCGTTCTGCTCCTCTCCAGTAATCGCTGGTTTCAGCGCCTCGCCGACCAGGCGATCAGCGGCGACAAGAGCTTCTCGAAGACCTGGAAGCGCTAGATGCCACCTGGCTCGCATCGCGCCTCCTCGGGCTGGCAAGCGGGCGCCCTGGCGATGCTCTTGATGGCAGCCCTTATGTTCATCGCCCGCTTCGTCCTGGGCGTGCCAACGCTGCCGGAGATCTTCGCCGATACCGTCCTCTTCCTCGTTCCGGCGCCGGTTTTTGCCGCGCTGCTCGATACTCTCCGGTCGGCGGGCAAACCGTTCCTCCTGCTCGTGCTCCTGGTCGGGCAAGTGGGCGTTGGCGCGCTGGTCGGCCAATTCATCGCGCAAGGCGCCTCCATCACCCGACGGTCCCCGACCACCGGGAGCGATCCGGCCGACCTCAGGGTGATGATCTTCCAATCCGTCCTCAAGCGCGCCCTCTGGACCTGCGCCGTCGTCTGGTTTTTGACGATCACGTTTCTCATGCCCGCGCTCGGTGTGGGCTTTCTGGGAGCGCTCACCGCCGCCGGCACCCTGGCGACCGGTCTGGTCTACACGACCAGCTTCCTGACGTACGCCGTCGCCTTTTCCTGGCTCTACTCGCTCCTCGACCTGCCTGACCGAGCGCTTCCGGTCTCGAGCCACCAGGGGAGGCGAGAGATTTTGAAGCGAATCGGTTGGGCAATCGCCGGTCTCTCGGCGGTCGGAGCGATCGCGGCCGCGCTCGACGTTGTCGGCTCCAACGGGCAGGGCATCCGTCCCACCGCGAAGCTGCCATCGCCAATCACGCCGGTCGGGGGATTCTACGTCGTGAACAAGGATCTGATCGGCGTCAAGGTCGATCCGGACGCGTGGAGCCTCAACGTCATCGGCGGCGGCGTCACCAAGACCTACGATCTTCCGAGTCTCAAGGCGCTGCCTTCGGTGGACCTCGTCACGACCCTCACCTGCATCAGCAACGAAACCGGGGGGAACCTGATCGGAACCGCGCGCTGGACCGGGGTTCGTCTGCGCGACTTGCTGGGCGCGGTCGGCGTCGATTCGCTCGCCTACTCCGCGGTCATCTCCGCCTGGGACAATTACGCGGACAGCATTCCAATCGCCAGGGCGCTCGATCCACGGACCATTCTCGCCTACGCGATCGACGGCGCGCCGCTGCCCGACATTCACGGCTTCCCGCTGCGAATGATCGTCCCCGGCCTTTACGGCATCAAGAACGTGAAGTGGATCAAGCAAATCGAAGTCATCGATCACGGATTCGTCGGCTACTGGCAGGCGCGGGGCTGGACCGACGACGCGACGGTGCAGACCCAGTCTCAGATCGACCTGCCCTACGATCGCGCGGTCTTTCCAGGCGGGCCCATCCTGGTGGGCGGCATCGCCTTCGCCGGTGCGCGCGGAGTCAGCAAGGTGGAGCTCAGCCCGGACGGTGGCACGACCTGGCTTCCCACCACGTTACGCCCGCCACTGTCTCCGCTCACCTGGGTTACCTGGACGGTTCTCTGGACGCCCACGACCGCCGGCTGGCATCGATTGACGGTGCGGGCCACCGACGGACTTGGTCAACCGCAACGCTCCGACGTCACTCCACCGATTCCCGATGGAGCGACCGGCTATCACTCGATCGAGGTGCGCGTCGGTTGATCGTCGATCATTCAGCGCCCCCAGCCGGTGCTTTCGCGCTGGTTCGCTTCCTTGATGAAATTTTCGGCTTGCCGCAGGTGGACGTCCGGCCCCCGCGTCGACGCGCTGATCGGGGTGACGAACAGCCAGAAGTCCTGCCAGCGGGTGAAGCACCGGTCCTTGGGAACCTTCACGAACCATCCGATCGGCATGTCGTAAAACAAGTTCATCAACTGGTTGCCGGTGTACCCGTGCGTCCAGTCCAGCGCCTTGACCGCGTTCAAGAAGTACCGAGCATTATGCTGAGCCATCGACATCTTCTCCACTGGCGAAGCCAGATTCGCCTGACCTGAGTCGACGCTGAGAGGGTGGCATTCCGAATGCCAGGAACCGTTCGCGGAAGCATCCGTTCCAACGAGGCGCACGCTGGTATGACGGGGAATATTCGGAGGACCAGCAACCCGGGAGCGCGGGCGTCCCGCCGGGAAGCAGCTTGACCCGCCGGTCACTTTTGGCGCGCGGAGCAATTGGCTGCGCCTGCCTGCTGGTCATCGCCACCGCGACCATCGTCGTGGGCTACCACACCCGGCGGTCCTGGCTGCCAGATCTTGCCAACGCGCTCAACGTGCGCGCGGAGCTTCAACCGGCTGACGTGATCATCATCCTCGGAGGCGGTGACGGAGACCGCGAGGACTACGGCGCGCTCCTGTACCGGCAAGGCCTGGCCAAGAACGTGATCGCGACCGGCGCGCCGGTGGGCACGGACGCGGAAACGCTCGATCTCGTCCAGCGTGGCGTCGCCCGGCCGGCGATCGTTCTCGCGAGTGGAACCCAGAACACGCACGAGGACGCCCTGCGCTCAGCTCAGTTGATGCGGCAGCACCGCTGGCACTCGGCGCTGCTCGTCACCGATCGCTACCACATCCGACGAAGCCTCTGGACGTTTCAGACCGCTCTCGCCAACACCTCGATCGAGATCCTACCGGCGCCGGTGGTCGGGGGCTGGTTCGACCCATCTGATTGGTGGCGGAACGAAAGCGGATTCGTCGCGGTGAACGACGAGTATCTCAAGCTCGTCTACTACGTCGCCCGGGGATATATCTCACCGTCGGTCATCGTCCGGGGCTGAGCGGAAGCTCAGGAAGCATCCCGCATTGGGGAGATCGGCGGCCCGGGGAACCTCTCCCTCGATCCCTCCCCGACGCGGGGAGGGAAGCTTTCGAGGGACGACCGGTGCCCGGTCCGAGAATCAGGACGAGGGGAAGGGCCGGTTATCTCCACCGGTCTTCGCCCCGAAGCTCCTCTCCCCG
>JBOGTX010000645.1:0-3039 GCA_050695695.1 Chloroflexota bacterium | reverse complement strand
CTTACGCACCGTACCTCGCGCTGTTCGGTGCCTCGGCAACTTGATTTGGTGATCAAGATCAGCGATCCCGCGGGCTTCTATCATTGGATCGGTGCCCTGGGCCGGTGGCTCCGTTACCTTGCCCCGTCGGTCACGCCCGCCTGATGGGGTGTCGCCGGCACCCCGTTGCCATCTTTGTGCACCGCCATCGCCGCGACCGCGGCCTTCTCGGCGAGCATCATCAGGATCTCGTACGATTCGCTCACCGTATCCAGATACTTCTTCTGGATCTTCGGCTCGAGCTCCCGAAACATCATGTCGAAGGTGCGACTCGGGGTACGCTTCGCCGTGCGGTAGGACTGGAGGATATCGCGCGGCTTGAGCGCTTTCAGCGCGTCGGTAATCACCCCGATGCCCCGCTGAATCTCGGTCGAGAGGTTCAGCCGAAGCTCCATGCGGTCGCCGTCCACGCTGTCGCCAATCGACTGAAGCGCCTCCTGGCACAGGTCGCCGTACTGGCGAAGCATCTGCGAGACCTTGTCCTCGATCGTGCTGTAGAGGGTCAGGTAGCGCTGGTGAATCTTCGGCAGCACCTCGTCGCGCAGCCGGTTCATCTCGTCGTCGGTCGGCGCGCCCTCCTCGCTGGCGTATTCGCTCAGCAGGTAAACTGGATTCACCGATTCCAGCATGTCCTTGTAGACTTCGATCAAATTCAGCAGATCCAGTCGGATCTCCTGCATGCGCTCCGGAGTCACCGCCATCGCTAGCTCCTTTCGGCCTCGGCCGCCTGCTGTTCCTTCAAGTGTCGTCCCAGGTGATTGCTCAATCCGCCCAGCCGAATCTGCGCGCCGCAGACGCCGCACTGATACACGTCCGACAACGCGACGGTCGGAACACCGGGCTCGGCCGCCGGCGCCAGCGGAGCATCAGCCGGGGGACTGGTCGCGACGGCCGGTCGCTCCTCGAGGACCGGGCTTCCCACGACGACGCGGCGGACCAACGCTGGGATCAGCTCGCGAATCGTCGTCCCTTCGGCTTCCGCCCGGTGTCGGACGTCCTCCCACAATCGTTCGTCCAGCCAGACCCGCGTCGAAATCTCGCTCACCCTGACTCCCCCTCGCGACGCCGCGATTCTATCAAACGTTCGACGTGGTTGTCCAATCAACAAACCCGCCAGTAGTCAATTTGCTATATAATATACGAACATAATGCTCGCGCGTCTCGAGTGAGGTGAAGAAGCGATGATCAGTGGCCTTTCCGAAGCGATGATTCGCCAGTATGCCACCGACGAGTCGTTTCGCCGAGGGGACGAATACTACCGCAACGGCGCGGTCCGGTCCCTGACGCGCCGCGACTCCCTGCTCCAATCGGAGGTCGAGGGGAATGAGCCCGAGCCCTACGGCGTCCGGATCACCCTCGACGAAGGTGGCATCGTCGACGCCGCCTGTGCCTGCGCCTACGCCTGGGGCGGCTGGTGCAAGCACGTCGTCGCCACCTTGCTGGTGTGTTTGCACCAGCCCGAGCGGATCGAGACGCGCCCGTCGATCGAGGCCATCCTGGCCGAGCTGGACCGGGCGCAGATCCAGACGGTTCTCCTTCGCGCGACCGAGCGCGACCCCAGCCTGGCCGACGTGATCGAGCGCGAGGCCGCGCTGGCGCGAGCCGTGGACACCTCGGTCGCCCCGAATCCCCGGCCGGCCAGGCCGGCGCGCCAGACGACGGTCGACGTTCGGGACGTGCGCCGTCAGGTTCGCGCCGCCCTCCACGGCCTCGACTCGATGCGCGCCTCGGAGGCGTACTGGCACGTCGGCAGCATCGTCGGAGACGTCGCGACGGTGCTCGAACGGGCCTGGGCATTCACCCGCGCGGGTGACGCCCGCTCGGCCCTGGCGATTCTCGATGCCATGACCGACGAGTACGTCCAGGGCTGGACCGAGCTGGACGATTCGGAGGGCGAGCTCGGCGATTTCTTTTCGCGGCTCGGCGAAGCCTGGACCGAGGCGCTCCTGGCGGCCGATCTGAGCGCCGATGAACGGGATTCGTGGGCGGAGATGCTGGAGGATTGGGCCGCCGAGGTGGAACAGTACGGCGTCGACGATGCCTTCGACCTCCCGATTGCCGCGGCGGCACAGGGGTGGGACGATCCGGCCTTGCGAGCGCTCATGCGCGGTGAAACGGTCGCGGGCGCCGTCGGGGACCGGGAAGGCATCCGCCTGGATCTGACCGACGCGCGCCTCAACGTGCTGGAACGTCAGGGCCGAGACGACGAGTTCCTCAACCTGGCGCGGGCCACCGGTCGCGCTCAGCGCTACGCCAGCCAACTGACGCGCCTGGGTCGAACGTCCGAGGCCGTGAGCTTCGGGCTGGAGCACCTGACGACGGGCACCGACGCGCTTGCTCTCGCCAGGGTCCTACGGGAGCAAGACAAGCTCGAAGAGGCGGCGCGGATCGGCGAGCGCGGCCTCTCACTCGAAGGGCCGAAAGGTGATCTGGCCGAATGGCTGAGGGATCTGGCCAGCGCGCTGGGGAAGCGCGACCTGGCGCTGAACGCGGCGGAGATCGCGTTCCGCGAGAACCCCAACCTTCCGTCCTACCTCCGAGTACAGGACCTGGCCGGCGCCGACTGGCCGGAGCACCGCGCGCGGCTGCTGGACCGCCTGCGACAGGTGCGAACCTACTCTCTGGCCGGCCCAATCGAGGTCCTCCTGCACGAGCGGCAGATCGACGACGCGATTGCCGTCGTCGAAGGCAGCTATTCGCACGACTTGATCGAGAAGGTCGCGGTCGCGGCCATCGAGACCCATCCCGATTGGGTGATCCAGACCTGTCGTCGCGAGGCCGAGGCGATCATGGATGCCGGCAAAGCCCAGTACTACGACCGTGCCGCCCAGTGGCTCACCCACGCCGCGCGTGCCTACCGGGTCGCCAAGCGTCAGGGAGATTTTGAAGGCTATCTTGCCGAGCTGATCGGACGCCACGCGCGCAAATACAAGCTGGTTCCGCTGCTCAAGGCGCTGCGGGCCGCTTGACTCTTATCGTCAATCCCAGGTTGAAAGCCGC
>JBOGTX010000644.1:0-1559 GCA_050695695.1 Chloroflexota bacterium | reverse complement strand
GGCAGTATGCGTCGGGAAGGCTGATCGGATACATACTGCGCAAGCGGGCGGCCTCGACGCCGATCGTCTCGGTCGGTTGGTGGATCGTGATGCCGAGTGCGGCGATCGCCTCGCGTGCCGTCCGTAGCCTGCGCCGGTCGGCGGCGGGCGCGACGAGCACCTCGCTGAGGTTGACGACGCTCAGCAGCCGGGCCTCGCCGTGGCGCTCCCAGCTGATGAACAGCCTGCGGGCTCGGCTGTGGTGTAGGTCGGAGCTGTCGAGCGCGCCGATCAGGACATCGGCGTCGAGGACAACGGTCACCGCTCGGCGTCTTCGCGGTCAAGCTGTTCCAGGTAGCTGGGCGGGTAGGCGCCCGTGAGGACGCCGAACGCGCCCTCGAAGCCGAACTCTCCGCGGCGGACCCGCAACTCCCCCTCTTCGAGCGCCTCGACCACGACCTGATCTCCCGCATGCAGCCCGGCCTGCTCGAGGGCGGCAACCGGGATCGTGACCTGGTTCTTGCTAGAGATCTTGGCCATCCCTTTACTCTATCAGTAAAGGGATGGATCGTCTGGGGGTGCCGAAAACCCCGTCTATGCCTGTGAGGTGGTGTCGTCGACTACGAGGAGACTGACGAAGGTCACGTCCGTCATCAGCTGGACCGTCGCATCGGAGGCCCCCTCCAGCTGTCTCCGCAACTTCGTGTCGAAGCCCGAGCCGGACGACGTGTCGGGGCGAAGGTTGTACCTCTGGTAGAGGTCCTCGATGGTCTCGGCCGACCAGATGGTACTCCTGGCGCAAAGAGCGATCCGTCGCTTCTGAGAGCGACGTCGACCCGCCGCGTCGCGGCGGCATAGATGTCCCCTGAGCGGGCCTGTTTCACGGGCTCCTCCTCTCGCGCAAACGGGGCCGGTCCTTCGGACCGTCAGCGGCGCGGTCCGAGGCCGATGGCCCGGACGAACTTGTTGATCTGCCGGTTGCCGGCGCGGTAGACGACGCGGCGCGCCTGGCACTCCATCTCCTCTTCGGTGCCGCCGGCCAGCGCGCCGCGCGGCGCGCCCGCCACGAACTCGAGTCTCGAACAGGCCGCGGCCCGGCTCGGCTATGTCGTCCTCGGCGCCAGCTGGGATTCGCGCCTAAGCGCGGACCGAACACTTGCAGCCGTCGCTCGAGACCGCTACCGCGCGATCACCGCCAGGCAGTTGGACATCGACGCTGCCCAGGGGGAGCTGAGCCGGCTGACCGCAGACATCAGGAACCTGTTCGACGGCACCGAGCGACGCGAGCCCCCGCCGTGACAGCCACGCAGACCACGTCTCCTCCAACATCCGGGCCAACTCGAAGCTCCGACCGGACATTGCATAATGTCGACGTGCAGACCTCGCTCCTGGTTGAGCGCTGTGGCTCCGGTCATGATCGCGACGGACTCGATGATCACCGCGTAGATGTAGCGTCACGCCCGTGACGATCGCTGTCGCCGATCCGGGAACCGTCGTCATCTGCGGCGATCACTTCGATGGGAATGCCGACGCGCTCGGTGGGCCCACCGAGATCCTCGTCCAAGACGGAAGGATCAGCC
>JBOGTX010000643.1:0-6109 GCA_050695695.1 Chloroflexota bacterium | reverse complement strand
CCCAGCACCGTCAGGTTGCCGGGAAAGGTGTCACAGTTACAATTCGCCGCCATAATCGTCTCCTGTCTGTTATTGATTCGCTCCGGTGAGCGTGAGCACGAAGGATTCGCCGTCCAGCGCGGCAACGTCGACCAGGGAGGGAACGTAGACCCGCAGCGCCTGGACGAGGTCGGCCTTGGTGACGACCAGGCCGCTCACCCGCAAGGGTGGGAGCGTGGGCGCGGCGGGCGCAGTCGCGGGCGCCGCGCCATTCCGTGCGGGCGCGTGCGGTGGCGTTCCCGATTCCAATTCCATAAGCTCGATTCCCCCTGATTCACCGTGCTCATCGGCCTCCCAGCGTTATCGCCTGAACGCGGCCGGGGCCGGCGCGACCGGACCGATACCCCGACGTCACCCGGGCGCGTGTCGCATGGCTGAACCTCCACCACCCCTGACCGAGCCGGGGGACGATCCGGAGCGTTTCCGCTCGAGACCGATCGTCGGTCAAAGGTGTTGGAAAAGTTTTGGAAATCTGTTCGAGCTTTCCAACAACCCGTGAGTCGGTCACACTCAGGAAGTGTTGGAAGTATCCAAGACCTGGTGGAAATTGGGCACGGATGCCTGGGGAATGCGTGGGGAGTCGGGTCACAATTCCGAGGAGGGCACCGTGAGCCGAGACCGATGGGACGACGCGGGGCGTCCAGCGTTCCGTGGGGGCGGCGGACCCAGGTACTGATAGCCCCGGCCCCAGACGGTCAGCAGGTAACGCGGGCGGAGGGGGTCCGGCTCGACCTTCCGGCGCAGGTAGCGGACGTAGACGTCGACCTCGCGATCCGAGATCGCCTCGTCCATGCCCCAGACGGCGTTCAGGAGCGCCTCCCGACTCAAGATGGCGCCCTCGTGGCGAAGCAGGAAGGTCAGCAGGCGGAATTCGCGATCGGTCAGCGAGTTGGCCTGTCCCGCTCCCACCAGCTTCTGGCTCGCCAGGTCCACCGCGAGGTCCGTCGTCACCCGCAGGCGCTCGGGCCCGTGGCGACCGACGTTCAACGGGTGTCGGCGGAGCAGGGCGTGGATCTGGGCGAGGAGGTCGTCGTCGGTGACCGGTTGGGCGAGCCAGAGGTCACCGCCGGCCTCCAGCGCCAGGATGCGTTCGGATGGAGCATCGGCCTGACCAAGCAGAAGGAGGAGCACACTGCTTTCCTGGCGCAAGATCCGGCAAAGCTCCACCAGGCACTGACCGCGAAGAAGCGCGGCGTCGAGCAGCACGAGGCGGATTCGCTCGGTAAGAACGCGGGCGGGGAGGTCCTGGACCGCGTCGGAGACCGCGACGTGGTGCCCCTCCGCCCGCAAGCGCGCGACGAGACCCGATCCGTCGGCGCGCGGGGAATCGACGATCAGCAGGCGCAATACCTCATCTCCTGAGGATTGATACCGTGACGATCTGCGCAACCCTGGGAGTACGATCATATGTTCTGATCATGATACGCCTTCTCCGCCGCCTGGTGACAGCCTATTTGGGCAATTTCGGAAATTCGTCAGAAAATTGGCTCGTGGCCTACGCCCGTGCAAAGGAAAACGGGCGATGGCCAAGCGAAACGGGGAGGGGGGCTGGCGGCGATTCTGTCAAGGGGATTTTGCTATAATGCCGCCGACGAGGAGATCTGGAGGCAGCTAATGGTTCGTACGCTCAGATTTCTTGGCGCTTCTCGATGCGCGGCGATCGTGTTTGCCGCGCTCGTCGCCCTCGGCCCCCTGGGGTCAGGCACAGCTGCACACGCTGAGGGCGGCGCGGTCGATGCCCGGATCGAACGCGTCTGGCCACACGACCGCCAGGGCAATTACGCGACCGTCGCCGCGGCTCCCTTGGTCAACGTGGACGTCTACCTGTTTCAGCGGGGCACACTGAACCCGGTATCCTGTGATTTCGCGAATCCGGTGACCTTGCGCTGGGCCCAGAACTGGACGTCCCACGTTGGCTTGCCAACGGTGGGGAGCCCACGCGGAGGTGGAGGACTACTTCCGGCCTACGACGACTTTCTCCAGAACCCCGATGGCACCAAGCTAAATGGGGTTCTCGGACAGGAAGTCACTCGCACTGAGAACGGGGTGACCTTCCCAACCTGGGTCTTCAACGACGTCCCGGTCGAGCCAGGGGTCCAGGTCGGCGGCACGGTGACCACCTACTTTCTGGTCGAGGTCGGAGGCGTGGACTATCGGACCAGTGTCTGGGCGCACGGTTTGGATCAACGGACCCTGCTCCCGCAGCCGGTCATCCCCCAGGGCGTCGCCAGCGCAACGCCGGAGGTAATTGATTCGTTCATTTCCATCGTCTGGCCGCACGATCGCCAGGGCCGGCCGGCGTCGGTCACGGCGGCTCCCCTGGCGAATGTGGCGGTGGACCTGGCGGCGCATCCCTCCGACATGGGGCACTCGCGCTGGACGTCGGTCGGCCTGGGCCTCGGTCAGACGGTCCAGCTCTACCAGTCGCTCGACAATGGCTTCCTCGAGCCAGTCCCGATTCAGCCGAAAGTCATCGATGAGAGCCAGACCTGGGGACCGGTTCCGGGCATCTGGCCGCGGTACGAGTTCGACGACGTGGACGTTTCGGCGGCCCAAGACCCGGCGAATACGTACTACTTCGCGGCCTACGTCGATGGGATCACTACCCATCCGACGATCTGGGCGCACGGCGCGGACGCCCAGACCGACTTCCCGCGAGCGGATCTCCCCACGGCGAGTGGCGCCGGCTGTTGAAAAAAGATCTCACGCGTGAGACGCCACCTTGCACCGCGGCACGGCTGCTGTAAAAGTCGGCGCTCCGACGACAGGGCAGGGCTCGACCGCCGATCGCGATCCCGTCATTCCGGCGTGAATGCGTTGGTCAGGTCGGTATTCGGCAGCAGGCTGGCATTGTGGACCCAGCGGGGCTGGCTGGGGTCGTACTGCTTGTAGAATGGGCTGTTTTGCGCCTCCTGGTTCAGGTCGGCCGGGAGGTTGTCCCCGGTGATGATGCTCTTGAGGTAGTCGGCCAGCAGCACCCCCTGGGTGCAGTTGCAACTGGCGTCGTACATCATGATCCCCCGCTGGAAGCGCAGCGAGATGAAATTATGGTTGTTCGGGTCAACCAGCACGCCGCTGGTGGGAATCCCCCAGAGCTCGAGGTCGAGGCCGGGCAGGAGGCTCGGATCGCCGCCACTCGGAAAGGCGACCGCGGCGGAGACGGTGTTCCGAAAGGTCTGGGAGAAGTTGACCGGCCTGCCCTGGAAGCTATCCGGCGCGTGGCTCTGGACGAAGCTCAGGGTGGCGCCAGCGTCGGGCGCCGGCGGGGCCGAGGCGACGAGCCCGCTGTCGATGCTTGGGAAGGTCGCGCCGTTGAAGCTGGTGTAGGGCATCAGGCCGGGGTCGAGCACGTTGAGCAGGCGGGCGTGGCCGCTCGGGTCGAGCTGGACGATCCGGCGCTGGAAGAACTGGACGGCGAAGCCCTGGAAGAGGAAGGTTCGGCTCACCGGATAGCCGAACGTATTCACGCCACCGCGTCGATTGAAGTAGTCCCAGACGGTGTCGTTGTTGATCCGAAAGCCGGTCTGGGGGAAGTAGCGACTATCGTGGGGAACCGATGGGGGTAGGACCACAAACGGGGCTACATCAATGACTGAGGGCGATGTCGGCATCGTACAGGGTGGTCCGGCGGTCACCCCCGCAAATGGGGGCGCGGTGCTGAAAGGAGCGTTGAGCGTTCCTCCATTTGGTAGACCGAGCTTGAGGCGATACGGGCCTGGGGGCTCGGGCTGCACGCAGAAATTACGCCAGCTCACATACGAGAGGGCCTTCCCGCCCGGCTGAAGCAGGACGGATGGCAAAGCGAGAGGGGGCACCGAGGAGGTGTCATTTTGGGTGACAAGGAGGAGGGCGGCGCTCGCATCCAAGATCTGCACGGCTGGGGTGCCCTGGATCGCGCATGTCTGCCCGGACACATTCGAGATGACGATCTCGCCGCTCAGCGCCGCCTGGTGCGAAGCGTTCGCATTCGAAGGACCCACCTGCACGACGGCAGATAGATCGGTTGCCGCGCAAGCCGTCTGAGTATCCGCGGTTGTCCCGTCAAGCGCAACCGGAGACGCCGATGGCGCCCGGTCAGCGAGCGCCGGGGGCGGAGTCGCCAGCGCTAGCAGGACGGCCACAGTGGTGCTGAGGAGAAACGTGCATGAGAAAAGCGGTAGGCGCATAACATCCTCCGGACGCAAAGGTGATCGCCGGGAGTGCGACCGCCCCGGGGGACGGTAGCTCCGTCTCCACTACGGCTGAACAGGAATCCCGTCTGAGCCGCGGAGCATTTCCGGCGGAGCCATTGGCGATGGTCTGTCGGTCCTGGGGCCCTCTATCCTGCCATGCATCCGCAGGGGATAACGCGAGCGACGAGGGGAGGCAAATGGTGTAGTCACAACACCTTACGATGATATGCCTCGCACACTTGCTCGCCTACCTTGCTGCCGCGCCGCTCCTTGAAGCCACCGCCAGGCCGCTAGTCCGCGACCGCATTTCGACCATCGTAACACAGAGCCCACTCTGGAACCGTAGGCGCAGCCTACCTAGTAATAGCTAGTTTGGCAGGTAGGAGCGAAAGAGGCATGCAAGTTGCGAACGATCTTCAGCGGGCATGTCCCCGGTCTGTCAAGGGAATTCAAGCCTCGTTCTGACCGCAGGGACGGGCGCCTCGGCCCCTCTATTTGTGTGCAAATAGAGGGGCTGAGAGATGGAGTGGCCGACGGCATCCTCACGTGCAGCCCGTCGGTGTTGCGCGAGCCGCGGATACACCTCCTTCAGGGACGAGGACGCATCAAGGGTTGTAGTTGCTGATCAGCTGGTTGAACCAAGGGCGGATGGTCCCACCGGAACTGACGGCCACCGCGCCGGGGGTCGAGTTGGTCGGATCAGCGAACAGCCAGAAGCTATATCCGCCAAGCTTCTTCTGGTTCTTAATGTAATCGTTGTAATCGCCGGCAGCATTGATGCCGGTTCGGACGCCATCGCACGAATTCGTTGTCGTGTCGAGGTTAGCAGGGCAGCAATACGGCGTGGGGCAATCGCCAGCTTCGATGACAGCAGGCCACCAACCGAACTCAGTCACGCGAGATGGCATCCCGGCGTTAACGCGGTTCACGATGAACCCCGGTAGGAACCTGTCGATGACCTGGCTTGCCTGGTAGCCGGGCCAGAAGTAGCTGTGGACCGCCATTCGCCCCACCGGGGTTCCATTATTGTATTGATCGAGTAAGTTCTGGACATAGGCCTCGTTAAAGAACAAGTTCCCGAATTTCCGAGTTGGTGCTGAAGGTGCCGTTCGTGTCGGCTATCATCGGTGGCACGGCGCCGTTGCGCGCCGAGGAGCACCCCATGACGGTCATCGACGTTCCTCCGTGTGGCTGTCCCGCCTGCCAGCAGCCCGACGACCATCCCGACCGGGAGCTGCATCGCCAGATGATCCTCGTGTTCAGCCGTTTGGATGAGCAGCAGCGCCGCTGGTTCGCGGCACTCGAATCCACTCGGCTGGGCTGGGGTGGGGACACCCTGCCGAGCCAAATCACGGGTCTGGACGAGAAGACGATTCGGCGGGGGCGCGACGAGCTGGCGGCGTCGTTGGCGGAGCGGCCAACCGATCGGATCCGTCTGCCCGGCGGGGGGCGTCCCGCGGCGGAAAAAAAGATCCGACCCTCCTCCCGGCGCTGAAGGAGATGGTCGAACCCGAGACGGCGGGCGATCCGCTCACCGCGCAGAAGTGGACCCGCCGCAGTTTGCGCCAGCTCAGTGCCCGGCTGGAGCACCTGGGGCATGCGATCAGCCCGCCCACCGTCGGGCGGCTGCTGGTGGGATCGGAGTATGCGTTGCACGTCAACGCCAAGAAACGGGAGGCCGGCGAAGGGCACCCCGACCGCAACGCCCAGTTCGAGCACATCGCGCGCCAGCGGGAGACCTTCACGGCGGCGGGGCTGCCGATTATCAGCGTGGATACGAAAAAGAAGGGACTCATCGGCGACTTCAAGAACGCCGGCCGGCGTTGGACCCGTGCACCCGAGGCGGTGAACGTCCACGATTTCTTGTCGGAGGCGCTGGGACGCGCGGTGCCGTATGG
>JBOGTX010000642.1:0-4551 GCA_050695695.1 Chloroflexota bacterium | reverse complement strand
GTGATTGCCATGCCCCCCTACGTGCGGGTCGCGCCACCCAACGCGATCGACGATTACTACCGATCGCTGTCGGAGGCGAGCGCCATCCCGATCTTCATCCAGAATCACGACGCGCCGGCCGGCACCCGGATGAGCCCGGAGTTCGTGGCGAAGCTGGTGAAAGAGCTCGAACACGTCGATTACGTCAAAGAGGAGACCTTCCCGCCAAGCCACGCGATCGAGGCGGAGATCAAGCTCTGCGGTCCGAAGCTGAAGGGCGTGATGGGCGGCGTGGCCGGCAAGTACGTCCTGGACGAGCACCGCCGGGGCGCCAGCGGGACGATGCCGGCCTGCGAGGCGACCGACGTCCACGCCCAGGTCTGGAACGCGCTCGACGCCGGCGAGGAGCGGCAAGCCCGGGATCTGTTCAACCGCCTGCTGCCGCTGCTGAACTACGAGGCGCTGGTTCCGGGCGTCTACAAGGCGGTGCTGAAGCGGCGCGGCGTCATCGCTTCCGACTACCTGCGCAGCCACGCCGGCAATCCGCTCGACGCGTCGGACCACCAGGAGCTGAGCGCGATCTTCGCGGACCTGAAGGACCTTTTCCGACTCGCGCCACCGGTGTGATGACATGAAAATTGTCGATGCCCGGACGACGGTGGTTGGAAATCCCTGGAAGAACTGGGTCTTCGTCCAGGTGTTCACCGACGAGGGAATCGTCGGGATTGGCGAGGCGACCGGAGGGCTGAGCACCCGACCGAACGAAGCGGCGGTCCACGAGCTGAAGCCACTCTACCTCGGTCAGGATCCGCGCGACGTCCACGCGCTCTGGGAGCGGATGCACCAGGGGCTTTTCCTCCACCAAAACGCGGCGATGTCCGGGATCGAGATGGCGTGCTGGGACATCCTGGGAAAGTCGCTGAACGCGCCGGTCTGGCGGCTCCTGGGCGGCAAAATCCGTCCGCGCCTGCGGGCCTACGCCAACGGCTGGTACCAGGGTCCGCGCGATCCGAAATTTTTCGGCGAGCGCGCGGCCCAGGTCGCGGCGCAGGGCTACACCGCGCTGAAGCTCGATCCATTTGGCAGCGCCTACCGGTTCATCGACCGGGACGAGCTACGCCGGTCGCTGGCGATCGTCGGCGCGGTTCGGGCGGCGGTGGGTGACGCGGTTGACGTTTTGATCGAGGGGCACGACCGTTTCTCGGTCTCGACGGCGATCGAGGTGAGCCGGGCGCTGGCCGAGTTCAAGCCGATGTGGTTCGAGACGCCGGTGATGTCGACCGAGGTCGGGGCGATGGCCGAGGTCGCGCGGGCGGCCCCGGTCCGGGTCGGCGGCGGCGAGCGCTTCGAGCGGACCGCCGATTTTGCCCGCTTGCTCGAGACCGGCGTGATCGACGTCATCCAGCCGGAGATCCTGCGCTGCGGTGGCGTCTCGGGGCTGGTCAAAGTCGCCGCGCTGGCCGAGGCGCGCGAGGCGTTCGTCGCGCCGCACAATGCCCAGAGCCCGTTCACGACCGTCGTGAACGTCCAGGTTGGCGCGACGCTGCCAAACTTGCTGATCCAGGAGTGCTTCGACGACTTCCTGGTTCCCTGGAGCCGGGAGATCATGACCGGCACGGTGAAGATCGTCGACGGCTACCTCGAAGTCCCGGACGGCCCGGGCTTCGGCGTGACCTTGAACGAGGCCGAGATGGCCAGGTATCCCTATGCCGACCGCAACTTTTTGCGGCTGTTCGAAAGCGGCTGGGAAAGGCGCGAGTCGGCGCGGTAGCCGAGGATCTCCGCGACGGCGGGGACCATCGGGTTCGTCCTCGCTCGTTCCCTTGCGCGCCCCATGGACCGGTCCTATAATGAGCCTTACGGCCAGTAGGGGGTCTGTTTTCGAGATGCCGCGTGTTCTCCTCGTGGAAGACGACGAGACCATTCGACGATTGGTTTTATTTTCGCTTCATCAGGATGGATTGGAGGTTGAGACCGCGACCGACGGGGCATCGGCCCTCCTCGCTTTCGAAAGACGTCAGCCCGATCTCGTCGTTCTCGACCTGCTCCTTCCCGACATCGATGGCTTCGAAGTCTGCCGTCGGATTCGGCTGCTCGGTCCAACGCCGATTCTGATGCTGACCGCGCTGGTCCACGAAGACAACGTTGTCAAGGGATTCGAGCTTGGCGCCGACGACTATTTGACCAAGCCGTTCAGCGTCCGAGTCTTCCTGGCGAGGGTCGAGGCGCTGCTGCGGCGCAGCGGCAAGCCGGCGGCGGGGGTCGAGCAGACGATCGAGATCGGCGATCTGGTCGTCGACTTTCACCGGGTCGAAGTCCGGCTCCGGGGCGACGTGATCGACCTCACGCGGACCGAGTTTCGCATCCTGGGCTGCCTGGCGCGCTACACCGGGCAGGTCGTCAACGGCGCGAGCCTGGTCCGGCAGATCCAAGACCCCACCTACGACGACCGCGACGCGCTGGAGATCGTCCGGGTCCACATTCGCCATCTGCGGAACAAGATTGAAATCGATCCGGATCGGCCGCGATTCATCCGGACAGTTCGCGGCTTTGGGTACATCCTGGATAACCCGGCGAAGCAGGAGCTGACGATGTAAGAATTTGCATCAGCTCGGGGTTTCACCGCGCGCCGGGTCGCGAAACCCCGAGGGGATGGAATTTCTTCAGCTAATCTTAAGGTAATCTTCAGCTAATCTTAAGGTAACCTTCAGCTAATCTTAAGGTTCGAGGGCGAGGAATCGTGGTACAGTACGCGTGGCTGCTCGAACGCAGCTAGAAAAAGACGAGAGCAGAGGAGTCTTTTCATGAATCGCGTGCGTGTGACCTGGTATCGCGTGGCAGTCATCGTCGGGATGATCGCGGCGGTCGCGATCGCGGCTGGCGCCGGCAACTCCTGGTAGTCTTTCGATCCGCCTCACTTCAGTTGACTGACGAAGGAAGATCGATGAGGCATTGGTGGTTCCACTGGCTGATTGGCCGGTGCGGGTTTCGCTGGTAGTTAGCCAACTGATCTCGGCGCGGCGGCCAACGATCCGCCGCGCCGAGATCAGCGGCGTCCAATGATGACCCCGGGCGCCAAGGTAACGATTCTCGAGGACGCGTTGGCTTCATTTCTGGCGCTGTCTCGCGGGACACGTCTTTACGTGACCGTGGTCGTCGCGGCCTCGGTTGGTGTCGGCTACCTTCTCATCGTCCATCCGCTGGCGGTTCGCGTCCCTCACGGGCACATCCTCCCCCTGGTGGTGATTTTTGGCGTCGCGTCGCTCGCGACCGAGCTGCGGACGATCACGACCCCGGCCGGCGATCACAAGACGATCACCTCCGCGATGTTCATCGCCCTGATCCTGCTGGTTGGCTCGACCTACACCCTCCCGGCGGTCGGCTTCTCCATGGTCGCCGCGCTGGTGATTCTCCGGCGCCCCTGGTTCAAGATCGTCTTCAACGTCGCCGAATACATCCTCACCGTCGGCGTCAGCGGCATGGTCTACCAGACGGCGTCGGTCATCCTTGGTGGTAGACCGATTCCGAACTACAACGCGGTGAGCGGGATCGTCGCGCTCGGGCTTCTGGCGGTGACCTATTTCGTGGCGAATTCTGGCCTGGTCGCCGGGGTTGTCGCATTGTCCGAGGGGCGGCAATTTTTCTACATCTGGAGTTTGACCAACGTTGAGATGCTGGCCCAGTACGCCGCGATGGTCGTCGTCGGAATCATCATCGCGATGCTCTGGGAAGCGGTGCCCTGGAGTATCGCGCTGATCGCGGTGATTCTGATCGGGGTCTACATCTCTTTCGCGCTGGCGGAGTCGTTGCAGATGGCCCAGCGGGATCTCTTGCTGCGGATGGATGAGCTGCAGCGGCGGACCGCCGAGCTCGCGCTGTTGAATCAAATCAACGAGGCGCTGACCCGAGCGCCGGACCTTGCCCGATTATGGGACGTGATGTACGAGCAAGCGGGCCGGGTCTTCGACACCGCGTGCTTTTTCGTCGCGCTCCGCGACGATCACGGAGATTCCTTCCGGGTCGCCTTTGGCCGTGCCTTCGACCTGCCAATCGACGAGCGAACGATTCAGCCACCCGGCGGATTGATCGGCCTCGTCGAAGAGTGTCGTCGGCCGCTGCTCCTCGTCGACGACGACGCGGCACGGGTGGATGACGGACTGGGGCTTGCCTGGGCGAGCCCGCGACAGTCGGTCCTGGCCGCGCCCTTGATCGTCGAAGGGACCATTCGCGGCGTGATCGCGGCCGAGTCGGGCCGGCCCCACGCCTATTCCGACGATGACCGCCGTGTGCTCGCGGCAATTGCCGATCAGGCGGCGGTGGCTGTCGAAAAGACGCGCGTCCAGAAGGAAGCGACGGAAGCTCGAGCTCTGCACCGGCTGAACACGCTGAAGACCGAGTTCGTCTCGACGGTTTCCCACGAGCTGCGCAGCCCACTGACGCCGATCGTCGGGTTCTCCGAGCTGCTCTCGGCGACCGCGGTCGATTCGAGTCGCGTTCGAGATATGGGCGCCGAGATTCTTCGGCACGCCCAACGCATGCAACGCCTGGTCGACGACCTGCTCGACGTGTCGC
>JBOGTX010000641.1:0-9905 GCA_050695695.1 Chloroflexota bacterium | reverse complement strand
AAAGGTCTCTCCCTCTTTCGATTTGGCCTGATTTATCTGATCTGCTCGTACGCGAGCTTACGCAGGCGAGCGACCCGCTCCGCGGTCGGTGGGTGGTCACTGAAGAGCTTTTGCATCATACCGGCGTTGAACGGGTTCATGATGAACAGGGGCGCGGCCGCGGCCGGCAGGTTGTTCATCGGCCGATTGGCGACCCCGCGCTCGATCCGCTCGAGCGCGTCGGCGAGCGCAAGCGGATTGCCGGTGATCCGGGCGCCGGTGGAATCGGCATTGTACTCACGCGCCCGCGAGATCGCGAGCTGAATCACCATCGCGGCCAATGGCGCCAGGAAGATCATCAGCAACGCGCCCAGGCCATCCATCCCGTTGTCACGGCTGTCCCGCCTTCCGCCGCCGTATCCTCCGAAGAGGAACGCCCACTGGCCAATCTGCGCCAGGTAGGTGATCGCGCCGGCGATCGTCGCCGCCACGGTCGCGATCAGGGTATCGCGGTTGCGGATGTGCGCCATCTCGTGCGCCAGGACGCCTTCGAGCTCGTCCCGATTCAGCAGGCTCAGGATGCCGCTCGTCACCGCGACCGCGGCGTGCTTCGGATCCCGACCAGTCGCGAAGGCGTTGGGCGAGGCATTCTGAACGATGTAGACGCGCGGCTTGGGAAGTCCCGCTCGCGCGGCCACGTCCGCGACGACCTCGTGAATCTGCGGCGCCTCATCAGAAGAGACCTCGCGCGCGCCCGCCATCGACAGGGCGATCTTGTCCGAGTACCAGTAGCTGACCGCGTTCATGCCCAGCGCCAGGATCAGGGCCAGGGTCAGGCCGCTCGGACCACCAATCAGCTCGCCGGCGACGAGGAGGATCCCGGTCAACGCCGCCAGCAGCGCGGTCATTCTCAAGGTGTTAGCCATCAGTCATCTCTCCTGACCAGTTGATGTCTCAACCACCAGGGCGTCGAGAGCATCGGAAAAGGGCCAGTCAATCGTGAGAGGCCCGCGCGGCAAATCTCTCACCACCGACTGACCCTTTTCCGACGCGTTGTTCTGTCAAGATTTCATCTGAAGCATACCGCGCCAGGTGACGCTTGTCAATTTTGTTCTGGCAAGGATCTTGTAGCCACGGTGAACTCGTGCCCGATGGTGGCATTCGACGGCTCAGAAGGGAGCGTGGCTGGCCATGCGAATTCGTATGCTCGAAGCAGTCTCGGGCGCCCTGGCGTTCGCCGGTGGCGCGGCGCTTCTCTCGCGCTGGATGCGGCAATCGCGGCTCGCCCGCCGCGAGGCGCTCGCCGGTCAGTCGGACGGGCAACCTCGCCGCCGGATCGTGATCGTGGGCGTCGGGTTTGGCGGCCTTTCCGCCTTGAATCGCCTCGGCGAGCTCGTCGCCGACGACCCGCGTACCGACGTGCTGTTGCTCGACCAGCAGAACTACCACCTCTTTACCCCGCTCCTCTACCAGGTGGCTACCGGCGGGGTCGAGCCCAGCATGCTGACCTACCCCGCGCGGGCGATCACCCGCGATCAGGGCTTCCGATACGAAGAAGCCACCGTTCGACGGGTCGATCTCGACCGGAAGGTGCTGGAGACGGACGCCGGACCATTCGAGTTCGATAGTCTCATTCTCGCGCCGGGCAGCGTGCCGAACTTCTTCGGCATGGCCGACGCCGAGGAGCACACCCTGCCCTTGAAGTGGGTGAACGATAGCGTGCGCATCCACGATCAAGTCATCAACGCGTTCGAGCTGGCGGACCGCGAGCGAGATCTCGACCGCCGGCGGACGCTGCTGACCACCGTGGTCATCGGTGGTGGCGCGACCGGCGTCGAGCTCGCGGCATCGCTGAGCGACCTGATCTTCACGACGCTCCTCCCGAATTACCCGGGAATCAATTCGGATGACGTGCGCCTGGAGCTGATCGAAGCCCGGGGGACGCTTCTCCCTGGTTGGAATGACAAAATGGGAGCGGTGGCTGAGCAACACCTCAACGGGCACCACGTCCAGGTGCGACTCGACACCACCGTCTCGCACGTTGGCCCGAGCGAGGTCGAGCTCGGCGGGGGCGAGCGGATCCCAAGCGCCACGGCCATCTGGACGGCCGGCGTCCGCGCCGAGCCGGTCGTCGGCACCCTGCCGGGCGAGAAGGAGCGCGATGGGCGGATCCGGGTCGACCAGAACCTCGAGCTACCGGGCCACCCCGGGGTATTCGTCGTGGGCGACGCGGCGGCGATCGTGCTGCCGGGCGCCGAGCGGCCCATGCCGCCGACCGCCTGGGCGGCGATCGGCCAGGGACGCGCCGCCGCCGAAAACGCGGTGCGCCGACTCCGCGACCAGTCGCCGCGCGCCTTCTGGATGCGGTCGCCTGGAGATCTCGTCTCGCTCGGCCGGGGCGCGGCCGCGGCCGACATCTTCGGCATGATCTTCGATGGCCTGGCGGGATGGTTCCTGCGGCGCGCGGTTTACCTGACGAATCTGGTGGGCTTCCGAAATCGCCTGCTGGTGGCGCTGGAGTGGGCGTTCGTGACCTTCCACCACCGGACGATCGCGAGCTTCACTCGGGTCAGCCCGCGGCTGGCCGCGGTGGCCGCCCGACCGACGCCAATCCGCGCCCATGCTCCGCGCGGCCGTGCCCAGCCACCAACCGAGGCCCCGAGCGAGGAGGAGCGCCGAGCGGGCTGAGGTGGCAAGCGGTGCGGTTGGGTGGCCGAAGGCTGGTACCGCGAAGGACGTCTGGACCACGCATGGCACGAGGAGCGTCTGGACCACGAAAGTCGCGAAACGACGCGAAAGGCCGCGAAAAGATCGAGGGAGCAAGCCTCGGCTTTCGCGCTTTTCACGACCTTTCGTGTCATTCGTGGTCCAAACGTCCTTTGCGCCTTCGTGGTGACGGTCCCCGGTCGCTGGCCAGCGAAAATCGTGGGAATCCCGCTCGTGCCTGGATTCTCGCTTGCCCCTCGCCTATAATGCCTCCACGATGTCACGCCTGGATCTCCTCGGGTTCGCGGTGCGCGCGATCGATGTGCTCGGCACGCGCGTCGACGACGTCACGTTCGCCGAGGCGCTCGCGATTTGCCGGGCCTGCGTTCGCTCGGGCCAGCCGCATCGGATCGTGACCCCGAACGCCGAGTTCGTCATGGCCGCGCGGCGACGACCGGAGTTTCGGAAGATTCTGAACGACTCGACGCTGGCGATTCCCGACGGGGCCGGTCTCTTGCTGGCCGGCCGCCTCCTCGGCACGCCGCTGCGCGAGCAGGTCGCGGGTACCGACCTGGCCGACCGGTTGGCCGGCCTTTGCTCGCGCGAGGGTTATCGTTTATTCTTCCTTGGTGCCGCGCCCGGCGTCGCCGAGCAGGCGGCCCGCTACCTCGCGGCGCGGTACCCCGGCCTGATGGTGGCCGGAACGTTCGCTGGCTCCCCCGATCCGGCGGCTGACGCGGCGACCCGCGCCCGGCTGCGGGAAGCCGGCCGGATCGACGTCCTCTTCGTCGCCTATGGTGGCGAGAAGCAGGAGGCCTGGCTCGATCGAAACCAGGCCGCGCTGGGGATTCCGCTGGCGATCGGCGTTGGCGGCGCGCTCGACTTCTTCTCCGGAAGAGTCCCTCGGGCGCCGGTGGTGATGCGGCGCCTTGGCCTCGACTGGCTTTTCCGCCTGATCGTCCAGCCCTGGCGCTGGCGCCGCCAGCTTGCCCTGCCGCGATTCGTGATCGCGGTGGCTTACGAGGGGGTGAGGAGAAGGCTTGACTAGAAGGGGTGGAATCCTTCAAGTAGAGAATGTCGGTAGTCACCACACAGTCCGGCCATCAGGCGACGCGAGCCTTCAGCAGCGCCGGTCGACGGCGCTCGTGGGTGATCGCGCCCGGCGATCTCAATCCGGACGAAGCTGCCTCGCCAGAAAGGCGAGGGTTCTCTCCCACGCCAGATCTGCCGCGGCCGGATCGAAGGCGTCCGGGCGATTGGCCTCGAAGAACCAGTGCCCGGTTCCCGGATAGGTGTGGAATGTGGCCGTTCGTCCCGCTTCCTGAAGCGCCTGCTCCATCGCCGCGACCGACTCGGCCGGTTCCCAGGGATCCGCCTCGGCGAAGTGGCAGAGGTAGGCGGCTTTCGCGCGACGGTAGTCCAGTCCGGGATAGGTGGCGTAAAAGGTCACAACCGCGGCGATCTCCTCGGCCAGCTCGACTGACGCGTCGAGCGCGTAGGCGCCTCCCAGTGAGAAGCCGACGACGGCGAGCCCGCTGTGTCCGTCGGCCGGGCCCGCCGTCGCGGATTGGCGTAGGTGACGCGCCGCTCCGGCGATATCGCCCCGCACGCGCGCCAAATCCTGGTCGAGCGCCTCCGCCAACGCTCGCGCCTCCTCGACCGCCATGGTCGTCTTGCCGCGGTAGAGGTCGGGGGCGAGCGCGACGAAGCCCGCCCGCGCCAGCCGGTCGCAGACTTCACGAAATGGCTCGGTCAGTCCCCACCAGGCGTGCAACACTATGACCCCCGGTGCCCGGGCGTCGTCCGGCGTCGCCAGGTAGCCCGGCGCGAGCGTTCCCGCGGCGTCGAACTCGATCATCCGGCCAGTCAAGCTGTCCTCCTGATTACGCGGCGGTTGGTCAACGTCATGACGGCCTCCCCACCCGCTGAGCCAATTCACCACTGGGTGCCTCGACGTGATCGAAAGCCTGGCCGTTGCCCTTGAGGCGCCCTGAACATCACGATCTCAAGATTTCATGTTGCCTTATAATGCCGATCGAGGTTGATGTAGACGTTGTCGTTGAGGTATTCCCATGGCGAATAACCTTTCGGAGAAGGAAGTCTTCGACTTCATTACTGGGGATTTCTGGGACGCTTGGAATGCGCTATCAGGGGCCGGAAGTGGTACCCATGCCTGTAACTTCATGTTGGGAAACCAGGCTATGATCCTTTTGGAGTGGGCTAGCCGGCTTTGTAGCTCCGACACATCTGGACGCGCGCTAGGCGATTTGTCGACTGAATTGCGGTAATCGTTCAGAGGGGTAGGAGCGAGGGGGCAGGATTTCCGTCGCGATAGGCAAAGAGCGCGTTCGTGAGGTAGGTAAGCAGATGCCGCTGCTGTTGGCGGCAGGTTGCCGTTGCAGTCAGGACCTTTGCCACGAAGGTGCTCCCGGCCGTGCTGTCCGCGCCGAAGCAACCCTTGCTGTCGCTTGCACCACAAGACGGCGGGGCGCAACGCGCGCTCGGCGGCGTTGTTGGTCGGCTCGGCCCCCTCGACCATCACGAAAGTCCACAGCACCGGCTCCAACTTACGCACGTCGTTGCACAGGGCGTGCACCATCCACGACGGGAGCGTCGTCCCGCGCTCCCACAGGCCCTGCATCCTCGCTCGCAAGGGGGTCATCTCCGCCTGCAAGTGGGCCTGATCAGTCTCGCCATCTTTGTAGCGATACCAGGCGGCGAAGACCTTCTCGACGACGCCTACCGCCTCGGTGCCCCAGTCGCCGATCTCGCCGCCCCGCTCCGCGAACGCGACCAGATTGCGCTTCAGGTGCGCCCAGCAGACCTGGCGCCGCTCGACCGGGATGCTCAGGTAGGCTTTGTAGCGGTCCGAGCCGACCACCTCATCGAACGTCTCGCCGAGCACGGTCGCGAGCGCCGAAATTGCTCAGGCACCCCACACCACCCGACAGGGAGATTCAGGTGTGAAAACCCAGGCTTCACCTCGGTTTTCACACCTGAGTCCGTTCCTCCTGGGCAAAGCAAGCAGATGGATCGAGATGGGTTGCCTGAACCTGCTGTATGAGCAAAGCTGATGGCACGGTGCAGGATGGCTACTCCATGGGGCATCGCAAGCCGCCCTGGCGTTTGACAGTGCGACGCAGCGTCCGTTAGAGTGAGCGGAGTCAAACGCGGCCTGGATCAGGCGCAGGTGGTAATAAAGTTCAGTTTGGGAGATCGTGCCGACCCCCTGGGAACATCACGGACTCAAATCTTAATTTTCTAGCCCGGAGGTCATAGCAAATTGAACGCGGTGAAAGATCTTGTTAAATCGGGAAAGACCGCTATCGGAACGGCTGGGTCTGCGACCGGCGATATGGCCATGCTTGCCGATGCCGGTTTTGACTTTCTGCTTTTTGATACTCAGCACTCACCCGTCGAGGTCAAGCAGTTAATCCCAGCCATCCAGTCGATGCGCGGCAAGAAGGCGACGCCGATCATCCGCGTGAGTGCGAACCGCGCAGATATCATCTGCTTCGCGCTGGACGCTGGTGCGAGGGGCATCGTTGTGCCCATGGTCAACACCCTAGAAGAGGCTAGGGCGATGGTAAGGGCCTGCAAATATTCCCCAGATGGTGAGCGGAGCAACGCCGGCGTCCGTGGTGAATGGGGTGAGACGAGAGACTACCGCCATTATATGGACACGGTAAACAATGATCTCTTGATCGTCCCGATGATTGAGACTCGGCAAGCGATCGCGAACATTGATGCGATTCTCGATGTTCCGGGGATCGATGTCCTCCTGGTTGGCCCGTCCGATCTCTCCATCGAACTTGAGGTACCTCTCGACTATGAGTCCGACACATACCAGAAGGGGTTAGATACCATTGCTGCGGCGTGCAAGCGACACGGCGTAGTGCCAGGGATGTACTTCATACCACCCGAGATGGAGCCCAATTTCTTTGTGGATAAGGGGTTCAAGTTCTTCACCTTGCCCTGGGCTCGATGGGCGACCGAGGGCATCAAGAATGGTCTGGCTGGCATAAAGCGGTAATCCCCCAGGAGCCGTGGTCACCAGCTCAGGCAGCATCCTGAAGTGCGTGATGTGGATTAGGTTGGCGAAGGGTAGCCGCCGGGTGCAGAAAAGGAGTAACCAGCTTCTTCCTGCCCGCCAGGCCCCTTCCCAAGCTGGCGCTCAGCGACTCGTTCGTCCACGTCTACGTGTTTGGAGTGAACCTCTCCGACAGGCACTGCCTCGCAGTTGGTGCGGGTCGACTGGTAGGTTCTGGACGGACCTCCGCCGGCAATGTCGGCTGCTCGTCCACACGAGGATTCTAGCTCCGGCCCGCCCTTCCGCCTACCCCCTGAACGAGTACGCGGAGACTATGAGAAGACTTGATAAGGTTGATAGTACAAAATGATGGTCAGCCAAGGCAGACGCAGCTTTCCATGTTGGGCAGATGCGAGCAGAAGGGGTGCAGGGTGTGATTCTCCCGAAAGTCCGCGACCCTCGGTTCGTGACGATCCGCCGCGGTGGGGCCCTCACCAATCCGGATCACCAGCTCCTCGCCCTGTGGGCGGCAGCGTGCGCGGAGCACGTCCTTGACCTCTTCGAGTCGGCGAAGCCTTCAGACTCGCGGCCGCGTTACGCAATTGAGCAGGCTCGTGCATGGGCGCGCGGCGAGATTACAATGTCCCAGGCTCGCACTGCGGGTGGCCACGCGATGGGGGCGGCCAGAGACTTGAGTGGAGCAGCACGGTATGCCGCGTATGCGGCCGGCCAGGCGTCGGTAGTCGCACACGTCGCCGCGCACGAGCTCGGCGCGGCTGCCTATGCGATCAAGGCCGCACGTGCTGCCGCGCCGCAAGGCGAGGGCGAGAGCGCCGGGCGACTCGAGTGCCGATGGCAGCGCGACCAACTCCCGGAGGCGATTAGCGAACTCGTCCTCGACGACCAGCGGTTGCGGAACGACATCTGCTGGTCGGTCTTCGACTGCTGAGAGCGCGTCGAGACGCCAGCACTGCCCAACAAGCGCATCGAGCGGACGCCGTGAGCGAGACTCGTCCCATTGCGCATGAGCGGCGCTCGTGCCTACACGTTAGGCGTCAGACCGCTCGGCTGACCAGGATATCCAGAGACCGCCCCGGGCCAGCCCGGAGAGGTTCTGAGTACGCGAATTGATGACGGACACCTCGCAGCCACGCCGCGGCGCGTGCTCGCTGCACCTCGGGGGGTGTCTTGGTGAGTGGCCGCAGTGCCCGCTCGGTCACTCCTGGCACCCCGATGGCGTCTCCTAGGGAGATCACCTGCTCGATGACCTCGGGGTCCAGCCTCAGCAGTCCCAGCACCTGGACCACCCGGGTCGAACTTACGCCCAAGCGTCTGGCTAACTGCTTTGTCGTGCCGCCCGTCTCCTCCTGGGAATCGCCTGGCTGGGACAAGATAACCGTTCAGGGGGGATTGGCAGAGGGGCAGGGCGGGCTAGAGTCTCCTCCATAGCCGAGCAGCCGACATTGCCTGTCGAGCAACGGGGACGGACCAATGCCTACTGCCACCCGAGATCTGGAGTAGGCCGCACCCGCGGCCGACGCCCCCATCCTGCTGTCTCGTGTTCGGCGCTCGCCGCGGTGTCTTCCGGCGATCAAACACATCCCGCAAATACGCGCCGCCTTTCCAAGCCCGCGATCAGCTGACCGACAGCCTATGGGCGACCGCATTGACGAGCGGAGTGAGCACCTCATCGGGAAACGGACTCACGCAACTGACATTGATCTCACAGAGCACGTACGTGTCGTCCCCGGCGGCATCCGTCGGACCGTAGAGGAAGTCCGCGTCCCAGAGTACCGGCAGGTCACTATCGGCAATGCCGAGCGCCTGTTGCATTTCCCCGATCCATCCTCCCTCCAGCTTTGCCTTGATCCTCTGGAATTCGGGCTTGGACGGGCCGTAGTAGAGGCGAGGTGGAGGTGCTGGGCTCTGGATCGTGCCTTCGGGCGGAGGAAGCAGTGCGGTGACGAACTGATGCCCGAAACCAGCAATCCGATCTTGGACAATGTAGCAGCGGATCATGCCGTCCGCAAGTCGCGTCTGATAGGGCTGGTCGATCATGCATCCAGCGTTCGTGAAATACCCTTCGCATTGTTCGAGAAACTCATCGAGATCCATGGGTTCGAGGGAACTCCCGCGTTGCGCGTGGAGCACCCGCACCCGCGGGCGAGGGTACAGGACCTCAGGTTGTCCCAGCAGTTCCACTTTCCACACGCCGTTGCCTCCATTGCCGCGGTGCTGCTTCAGCACACGCGGCCCAAGCGCAAGCCGTGCGGGGAGTTGTGCGGCCATCTCGGACGGACTGGCATAAAGGTAGCAGTCGCTACCCCAATCCATGTCGCGGGTCTTGACGAGAACGTCCTTCGTGCCCATCCTCAAGATGACCTCAGGATGCGTGCTTACCCAAACTCCTTGTGAAGCAACCTCGCGCAGCAGCAGGTCGAGCGTCGAACGGTTCTGTCCACCCGCAATGGGGTCAACCCACACCAGGACGCCGTCGAGGGCCAAGAGTTGTCGGCGAACGTCGTCCACGGCATCGTCGGTATAGGGAACTGCCTCGACGGCCAGTCCCCGTGCAGCGAGGGCCGCCCCAACGGGACCATACCTGCTTTCGCTCAGGGATTCATGTCGGTCGGCGCGCCAGAGAACGCCAACTCTCCTCGGTATCGCACGAGTCATCACTCACGGGCTCCTTAACCACTCGCCTCAACGAGATCACCACGTATCAGCGTTTACTGTCCTTGCGAGCAAGGTGGAACCAGGTCACCGGCCGGGTCGGTATCTGGGGGCAGCCAGCATCAGGCGATCCCCCCGGCGACCGAGGCGAGGATTGGGCCAAGTCTATTCGGACCCAGGTGCATCGTCAACTATGCCACTACGAGTTTGGCAAGCCCGGCGCTACGCAATCAGGGGAGAGGCCTGAACGCTCACGAATTGCGACGTAAAGAGCCCCGGTATTTCGCGTCTCTGCCAGGTCCATGCATGCAGGCCACAGATTTCGAACTCCCCTCGGATGGCACGTCGCCCGGGCATGCCCAGTTGCTGTGGATGCTCTTTGACGTGGTCCGAAACGGCCAGGCCCATCAGTACCAGCAGATCCTCGTTGAACTGACCGATCAGAAACACTTTCTAGCCGCCCTGACCGGGGCGCCGGTCGCACGAATTAATCCGTCGCTGTCGTACGGTGGCGGAC
>JBOGTX010000640.1:0-12119 GCA_050695695.1 Chloroflexota bacterium | reverse complement strand
GCCGACCTGGAAAACCTCATGAACGAGGCGGCGATTCTCACCGCGCGAGACGGGCGCCAGGTGATCGCCGACGTGGACATCGAAGAGGCGGTCGATCGGGTGCTGGCTGGTCCCGCGCGACGAAGCCGGTTGATCGGTCCGCGCGAGAAGGAGATTACCGCCTATCACGAGGCCGGCCATGCCCTGGTCGCCCATTCCCTTCAGTCGGTCGATGCCGTTCACAAGATCACGGTGGTTCCTCGAGGGATCTCCGGTGGCCATACCCGTCTCCTGAGCATCGGGGATCGCCAGCTCTGGACTCGGACGCAGCTGATGGACAACCTCGCGTTTATCCTGGGCGGGATGGCCGCCGAGGATCTGGTGCTGGGCGAGACGACGACCGGACCGGGCAGTGATCTCGAACAGGCGACCGACACCGCCCGTCGGATGGTGAGCGCCTTTGGCATGAGCGAGGTGATCGGGCCGGTGGTCCTGGGAAGATTCGAAGGCTATGGCAATCATACCCGAGAAGCTTCCGATCGCCAGATCAGCGACCTCACCGCGGCGCAGGTGGATCAGGAAGTCCGCCGCATCATCAACGACGCGCTGGCGCGGGCGCGAACCGTGCTGGAAGAGCGACGCCCGATCCTCGACCGCGTCGCCCAGACCCTGATGCATCAGGAAACACTGCAAGGCGAAAGTCTGCTTCGCATGCTTGACGGCCAGGAGCCCACGGCGGACGGCCAGGACGACAAAACGTCGGGTAAGCCGGATCCGCGATCGACGCCCGGACCGCGGCAGTCCGAGGCGGCCTGAAGCGACGACGGCGCCCGGACCGGTTGCGATCGGACGCCGGGGCCGGTATCCTTGGATTGGTGAGAACGCGCGCCGCGGGAGGATCTGCATGAGACTCGATTCGGTCGATGTGATGGTCGAGATCCCTCGGGGGAGCCGAAACAAATATGAGTACGACCAGGCGGCCGGGCGGTTTCGCCTTGACCGCGTCCTTTTCGCCTCGGTCCACTACCCGACCGACTACGGCTTCGTCGTCGATACGCTTGCCGCGGACGGCGATCCACTCGACGCACTCGTCGTGGTGAACGAGCCGACCTTTCCCGGGTGCATCGTTCCGTCGCGGCCGATTGGCGTTCTGGCGATGCGAGACGAAAAGGGGCCGGACGACAAAGTGCTGGCCGTACCGGAAGGAGACCCACGCTTCCAGAGCATCGTCGACGTCGCGGACCTCTCGCCAAACTGGCTGGCCGAGATCGAGTACTTCTTCGCGACGTACAAGACGCTCGAACGAAAAATGACCCAGGTGATTGGCTGGCACAACTGGGAGTCGGCCCAACGACTCATTCTGGACGCGCGGGCGCGTTTTTCGCAGGGGTAGGTCGCGCCGCGTCCCGAGGTGAGGCTTGCGATGTTTCAAACACTGGGTTGGTGGGTGTCACCTCGTTGGTCGGCCGCGCGGTTCTGGGCAATCGATACGATGGGGGAGGCCGCTTCGAGCGATCGCCCGTCGGCGGTCGCCTTCCACGAGGCGCGCGACGGCCAGATCGCCTCGCTGGATCTGGGTCCTGGTGCCGACCCCGAGGCGATTGTCCAGGTGTCCCACGCGGTCGGTCTGACCGCGACCGAAGCCGCGAGCCGCGTTCGCCGCGGGGCGCGCTGCGCGAGCCTGACGTTGGAGAACGACGTCGCGACGGTCTGCTGGGTCTCGGAGCAGGCCGAGTGGCTGCGCGAGCTGAAGCTGTGGTTCGAGCCGCCAGCGGATCAGGCCTACGTGTGGGACTGCGAGACCCGAGCGCGATACCGAGGGCATCATCTCTATTCGGAGCTGCTGCGAAGGATCGTCGATGACCTGACCGATCAGGGATACCGAAGGGTCTGGATCGCCACGGAGATCCACAACCATCGATCGGCCAGGGGAGTTCAGCGAGCAGGCTTTAATCCGGTCGGATTAGTGACCGCGTTCGAGCTGCTGGGTTTCCGGCGAACGCGAATCGCGGGCGATCCGACCGCATCGCCACTGGCGGTCGAAGATCTGAGGCGTGGCCTCCGCTAACTGAGAGTAGGGCGTAAGAAAGGACGGATGGCTTGCAGTACGGGTTCGTGTTGCCGAATGGCGAGGCTCGAGACGCCGCGGAGCTGGGACGGGAGGCCGAGGCGGCCGGGTGGGATGGTTTTTTCGTGATCGATTGCGTCTGGGGCGTCGATCCCTGGGTATCGCTCGCCGCGGTCGCGATGGTGACCGAAAAGATCCGCCTGGGAACGATGCTGACGCCGGTCTCCCGACGGCGTCCCTGGACCCTCGCCAGCCAAACCGCGACCCTCGATCGGCTGTCCCATGGGCGGGTGACTCTGTCGGTCGGCCTGGGAGCGCTGGACACCGGATTCGAAGCCTTCGGCGAGGAGACCGACCGGCGAGCCCGCGCCGAGCTTCTCGACGAGGGCCTGGCGATCATGACCGGCCTCTGGCAGGGCCAGCCCTTCCGCTTCGAAGGAAAGCACTTTCACATTCGGGAGTCGGCGTTCTTTCCGCCGCCACCCCCGGTTCAAGCGCCCCGAATTCCGATCTGGGTGGCGGGGGTGTGGCCACGAAAAAGGTCCATGGAGCGGGTGCTCCGCTGGGATGGGCTGATTCCTGAAAAGCGAGAGGCAGACGGGAGTAACGGCGACGTCACGCCAGACGACATTCGCGCGATTCGCGAATTCGCCGCCGCCCGGCGCTCCGATCCGATCGACATTGTCAGCGAGGGGCGTACGCCGGGCGACGAACGCGATCGAGCCGCATCGATGGTCAGTCCCTACGCGGACGCCGGGGCGACCTGGTGGCTGGAATCGATGTGGACCGCGCCGAACGCTCCGGTCGATGCCCTTGCCCGTCTCAGACAGGGGCCGCCGCGGATCGATTGACCGCGAGCACCGGCAGCGGCTGCCAGCGCGGCCGCGCCGGATCCGGTTCCTCGCCACCGACGACGGTCCCCTGGAGTGACCAGGGGCTGGCTCGATCGATGCGCACCCGCGCGAGCTTGCCAAGCCAGCCACGAGGGTCGTCGAAGAACACCAGCTTATTGGTGCGAGTGCGCCCCTTCCATTTGCCGTGTTCTTCGTCTTCGACGAGAATCTCCAGGGTCAAGTCCAGTAGCGTCTGGTTGAGCTCCAGGCTGATCTTCTCCTGGATCGCTTCAACCCGGTGCAGGCGATCCTTCTTTTCGGCCGGGGATAAGCGATCCGTCATCTTGTCGCCGGCCACGGTACCCGGCCGTGGCGAATACATCGCGACGTGGACCACGTCGAAGCGGATTTCCGTCATCAGGTCCAGGGTACGCTGAAACTGCTCCTCGGTCTCGCCGGAGAAGCCGACGATGATGTCGGTGGCGATGCTACATCCCGGCACTCGCTCTCGGATTTGCCGGACGATGCGGCGATAGACCTCGACGGTATAGCCGCGCCACATCGATTTGAGCACGTCGTCGTCGCCCGCCTGGACCGGGATGTTGATGTGCTCGCAGACCTTGGGAAGGGTCGCTACAGCGTCCAGCACCCGCTCGGTAAAGTCACGGGGGTGCGACGTCAAGAATCGGATGCGCGCCAAACCCTCGAGGTCGCTGAGCGCGCGGAGCAGGTCTCCGAGATCCGGGCGCTCCGGCAAGAGGTCGCGGCCGTAGCGATCGACGATCTGACCGAGCAGGGTCACCTCGCGCGCGCCCTCGCCGACCAGGCGGCGGGTTTCGCCGACCAGCTCGGGGATCGGTCGACTGACCTCGCGGCCGCGCCGGAACGGCACGATGCAATAGGTGCAGCGACGGTTGCAGCCGGACATGATCGGGAGCCAGCGGGCGACCGGAAATGGCCGCGTCGGGTTCACGATTGAGCCATCCGAGGACACGACGGTTGGAGCAAGGCAGCCATCCGAGCTTACGTCGTGTTCGATGCTCGGATCGCCGTCAGACATGCGCTGATCGAGGAGCTCGAGCAGGCTCGCGGGCTCGGAGGGTGGGAAAAAGACGTCGACGTAGGGGAGACGCCGTCGAAGCTGGTCCACGGTGTCCGAGGCAACCATGCAACCGCCAAACGCGAGGACGAGATCGGGACGGGCCAGTTTCAGCGGCCGTAACGATCCGACTTTGCCAAATGCCTTTTCCTCGGCGGCCTGCCGAACGCTGCACGTGTTCAGGACGACCACGTCGGCCTTTTCGGCTGACGGCGCCTCGGATAGCCCGCGGTCGCGTAGCGCCCGACCGAGTCGCTCGGAGTCGGCTTCGTTCATCTGGCAGCCGACGGTCCAAATGTAATAGCGCATGCCTTCGCTTCCTGTCGATTCCTGGTCGGCCCGGTCAAAGCCGGTTGACCAGCGCGCGTACGACTTCGATCTGCCCGGATTATAGGTGACGAACGGGCCAACTCGCAAGATGAACGGCGCGTGACTTGCGGAGAGGACGCTGGGAAACGAGGCGACCTCGAGCGTCAGTCAAGCGTCAGATTGGGGATCCCGAGCGTGCGGCCCGGCCCCGGCTTTGGAGAGATCAGGTGGTGGACGAGTCGGTCGGCGATCGCGGGCGCGGGGATGACGGGCAAATCTCGGATAGCCTGGCCCAGATCGCTCGGGAAGCCCTTGGCCATCGGCGGGTCCCGGGGGCCACCTACCGGATTCAGCTCGGCCGGTCGTTCACCTTCCTGGATGCGCGTCGGATCGTGCCGTACCTCGATCGGCTCGGCGTCACCGACGTGTACGCGTCGCCGTGCCTGAAAGCCGGGCGCGAAAGCGACCACGGCTATGACATTATCGATCACGGATGCCTGAACGAAGCGCTCGGCTCCCCGGAAGACTTCGTTGCCTTCACCGCGGAGCTTCGCCATCGTGGAATGGGCCTGATCTTCGACCTGGTCCCCAACCACATGGGCATCCCGGGCGATGAGAATCCCTGGTGGGCCGACGTGCTGGAAAATGGACCCAGCTCGCCTTTTGCCCCGTATTTCGACATCGATTGGCACCCCTTGAAGGCGGGAACCGACCTGGAGAACCGCGTTCTGCTGCCCATCCTCGGCGAGCCCTACGGGATGGCGCTCGAAGGCCAGCAGTTGACGCTCACTTTTGCCGACGGCGCATTTTTCGTCACCTACCATGACAAGAAAATGCCGGTCGCCCCTCGGCGCTACGCCGAGCTCCTCTCGGCTCGGCTTCAGACCTTGACCGAGAGCCTGGGCAGCGATGACCCCCACGTGCTCGAGCTCCAGTCGATCATCACCGCGATCAATTATTTGCCACTGGAAACCGACACCGATCCGGAGAAAGTCGCCGAGCGCCAGCGCGAGAAACAGATCATCAAGCAGCGCATCGAGCGCCTCGCGATGTCATCGCCCGCCGTGTGGGATGCGATCGCGTCCACGGTCAGCGACTACAATGGCGTCCGGGGCGAGCCGCGTAGCTTCGACGACCTCGACACCCTTCTGAACAATCAATCATACCGCTTGTCGTTCTGGCGAGTGGCAGCCGAGGAGATCAACTATCGTCGCTTCTTCGATGTGAATGAGCTCGCGGCCATTCGCATGGAGCAGCCGGAGGTCTTCGAAGCATCTCATCGGCTGGTGATGGATCTGGTGCGTCGGGGTCAGGTGACGGGCCTCCGGATCGACCACGTCGACGGTCTGTGGGATCCCGAGGGATACCTCGACCAGGTGCAGCTTGCCGCCTTTCGGGCCCTCTGCCAGGACGGGCTCGACTCCCGATTTGGCACCGCTGGACCAGAGCGGGATCAGGGCGAGCGCGACCTCGAACAATGGTATATCCACTCGCGCGGTCAAGCGGCGACCGTCGGGTCCCAGCCGCGCCCCCTCTACATTGTCGTCGAGAAGATCCTGGGTCGCGGTGAAGGCTTGCCGTGGTCATGGCCGGTGGATGGAACGACCGGCTATGACTTCGCCAATCTCGTCAACGGTGTTTTCGTCGATGGGGCGAACCGCAAAGCGTTCACCAACCTTTACGCCTCATTCACCCGCGGATCTCCGACCCGCTTTGCCGACCTGACCAACTCGACCAAGAAGATCATTATGCTCGTATCCCTGGCGAGCGAGGTGAATGAGCTTGGCTACCGGCTGAAGCGGATCGCGACGAAGAACCGGTTGTATCGAGATTTTACGCTCAACAGCCTGACCCACGCGATTCGCGAGGTCATCGCGGCGCTGCCGGTCTATCGGACTTACTGGAACGGCCGCGCGAAGGACGTCGACCCTCACGATCGAGCGGCGATCGAGGCGGCGGTCGTCGAAGCAAAGCGGCGCAATCCGCGCACCGCGACGTCGGTCTTCGACTTCGTCCGGGCCGTCTTGTTCCTCCAGTGCCCCGATGGCGCCAGCGAAGAGGATCGCGCGGAGTTCGCCGGCTTCATGATGCGCTTCCAACAGGCGACCGGCCCTGCCATGGCGAAGGGGGTCGAAGATACCGCGTTTTACGTGTATAACCGCCTGCTGTCGCTCAATGAAGTCGGGGGGGATCCGGAGCGCTTCGGCGTCTCTCCGTCCGTCTTCCATCAACAGAACCTGGCGCGCCAGCAGGATTGGCCCGGTTCGCTGAGTGGAGGCTCGACGCACGACTCGAAGCGCGGCGCCGACGTCCGAGCCCGACTCGACGTTCTTTCCGAAATCCCGTCGATGTGGCACCGGGCGATCAGCCGTTGGAGCCGACAGAACCGGCGTAAACGGAGCGCGGTGTATGGACAGGCGGCGCCCGATCGCAACGACGAATACTTTCTCTATCAGACGCTAGTTGGCGTCTGGCCGTTGACGCCGATGAATGACACCGAGGCCGGGGTGTTCCGGCAACGAATCCTCGACTACGTCCAGAAGGCGATTCGCGAAGCCAAGGTCCACACGAGCTGGGTGAATCCGAACCTGCAGTACGACGAGGCGGTGGCGACCTTCATCGACCGGGTCCTGACCGCGCGTTCCGACGTCGGGTTCTTGCCAGACTTCCACCAGTTCCAGAGCTACGTCGCGTTCTATGGGATGCTCAATTCACTCTCGCTGACGCTGCTGCAGCTTACCGCGCCCGGTATTCCGGACCTTTACCAGGGTAGTGAGCTCTGGGATTTCAGCCTGGTCGACCCGGACAATCGACGACCGGTGGATTACTCTTCCCGCGTGGCAGCGCTCGATCGCATCGAAGTGGCGGCGACCGAGAGAAACGATAGGCTCGCGGTGCTCGCCAGCTCGCTACTGGAGACGTGGCGCGATGGCCGGGTGAAGCTCCACGTCGCTCAGCGAGCGCTCCAGGCGCGTCGAGCCTACCCCGCGGTGTTTCAGAACGGGGATTACGTGCCGCTCGAGGCGGTCGGAGCGCGGCGCGATCACGTCGTGGGGTTCGGTCGAGCTCTCGGTGACGACGGATTCATCACGGTGGTTCCGCGTCTGGTGGTCGGGCTAACCCACGGCGCGCCGACGTGTCCGCTCGGGGCGATGACCTGGGGGGACACCGCGGTGAGTCTACCCGAGGGGCTGGCCGGGGCGAGATTTCGCAATCTTTTGACTGGCGAAGCCGTGAACCCGACCGCGCGGGACGGCGTCGCGATGCTGGACCTGGCGGAAGTGTTGCGGACCTTCCCGGTCGCGCTTTTGAGGCGCGGGGAGTAATGGCACGGGAGGGGTGGCGATTCTACTGGAATGGCTCGATCGCCGGGTTCGGCGCCAATTTCCGATAGTCATCCCAGGTGTCGATGTCCTGAAAGGCGCGGTCGTCCGTCAGCTCCAGGGGCACGAGCTGGTCGCGGTGGCGGGAAATGACCTCGCGGGCGCCAGTATCGCCGACGACGGTCAGGAGCTCAGGAATTAATTCGCGATCGAACAGCACCGGGTTACCCCGTCGACCCTCGCAGCGGGGCGCGACGATCAAGGCCATGGATTCCTGGTAAAGAGCGATCAATCGGTCGATCAGCGTTGGGGTGACGAACGGCTGGTCGACCAGGAGGACCAGCGCCGCGGACCCGTCCGCCGGGAAGTCGAGCAGCCCGGCGCGCAGGGACGTGCTCTGGCCAAGGGAGTAGGATGGATTCTCCACGACCGCCGCGCTCAGACCGTCCAACGCGGCGCTGACCTCGGCCGCGTGATGCCCGACCACGACCGTGAGCCCGGCGAGCCGCGAGGCGAGGGCCTGTTCGGCGACGTGCCGGACGAGCGGCCTTCCTCCGAACGCCAGCAATTGCTTCGGCTGGCCCAGGCGGGACGAGGCGCCGGCCGCGAGCAAGATCCCACGCACGTGAGCCGCGGCGGCGTCGTTTCGGGTGACCGTCATTAGCCGCTCGTTTTCCCGCGGCGCACCGCGATGATCTCCGCCGCGATGCTCAGGGCGATCTCCTCGGGCGTCCGGGCCGCGATCCGCAGCCCAATTGGCGCGTGGACCCGGGCAATCTGTTCATCGGTCAGGCCCTGCGCTTTGAGACGAGCGATCCGGTCCTGGCTCGTCTTCCGACTCCCGATCGCGCCAACGTACCGACAGGGGTAGCTCAACGCGGCTTTGATGGCTGGCTCGTCGAACTTGGGGTCGTGGGTCAAGATCGCGACGTAGGTTCGGCTGTCGATCTTCATGTTGGCCAGCGCTTCGTCGGGCCACGCGAGGACGATCTCGTCAACGTGGGGAAAGCGCTCCTTCGTCGCGAAGCGCTCGCGGGCGTCGACCACCGAAACCCGAAAGCCGAGGAGCTTCCCCAGATGTCCGAGGGCGATCGCCGTGTGGACTGCTCCGATCATCACCAGTTGCGGCGGACGGGCGAACACGTCCACGAAGGCGTCGACCCCATCATTCAAGGGGGTGATTCCCGACTCGTCGCTGGCCAGGTGCTCCCGCCCGGCCGCGATCGCCGCTTCGTCAAGCCGTTCGGAGCCCAGACTGCCACGGTGTCCTCCGCCTTCGTACACCACCAGCTTGGCGCCAAGGGGCTCGCCGCGAACGACCGTCGCGACCGCGATCGGATCCTCTCGGTCGATCGCCTGCCGAATATCCTCGATCAATGCGGACAACATCACTACCCTGCTTACGTCATACGAGCTAGAGCAAAGGCTCGATGAAGATCTCGATCGTGCCGCCGCAGGCGAGGCCGACTTCCCAGGCATCTTCGTCGCTGACGCCGAATTTGACAAGCCGTGGGCGCTTCTCCTGTAGAACCTCGAGCGCGGCTTCGACGACGGCGTTCTCGACGCAGCCTCCACTCACCGAACCGGCCATCTCGCCGGACTCCGAGACCGCCAGCTTCGCGCTGACTCCGCGGGGCGCGGATCCGGCGACGCTGACCACGGTCGCCATGGCCACCGCCTTCCCCTCGGATTGCCAGCGATCGATGTCTGGAAACAACTCACGCATTGCCGCTTACCTCCGTCGCTCGCTACTGTTGGTGGGCGCATCCGCGTAGAGGAACGTTGGCGGCTCGGCCGGGCCGGCGCCGTTCGCGGAACGCCCGCTGGCTCGAGGGGCCGCCAGCAGTAGATCCCGAAACGACTCGCCCGACCCCGGCGTTCTGGTCTGGCCAGCCTTCTGGCGCCGGGTTGGCCGCCGTCCCTCGATCCGCTGCAGGTGTTTACCGAGCGCTTCCAGGCTATCCAGGTTGTGGACCGGCATGAAGTCGTCGACGTAAGGAAGCGCGGCTTGAATTCCCTGGGTGAGTGGCTGGTAGGACGGGAGACCCAGTAACGGGTTCAGCCAGATCAAGCGGTAGCAGTTCCTTTGCAGTCGCTCCATCTCTTCTCGCAGGACCTCGATGTCTCCGCGGTCCCAGCCATCGCTGATCACCATCACGATCGCGCCCCGACCGAGCACCCGCTTGCTCCAGGTGTAGTTGAACGTGCGGATCGCTTCCCCGATCCGGGTGCCCCCCGACCAGTCCTGGACCGCGCGGCTCACCTCGTTCAGGGCGGAACCGGGGTCACGGGTCCGGAGTTGCCGGGTGATCCGAGTCAGGCGGGTCGCGAACACGAACGCTTCTACTCGGTCCAGTCCGTGCTCGACCGTGTGCAAGAACTGCAAAAGGGTGCGGCTGTAGCGATCCATCGAGCCGCTGATGTCACAGATCAGGACGAGGGGGCGCGGGCGGGTGCGATGGCGCCGGTGCGACAGGGCGAACACCTCACCGCCGTTGCGCAGATTCTGGCGAATCGTCCGGCGTAGATCGAGGAAGCGGCCGAGCGGGTTCGCTTCGAAGCGACGAGTTCGGCGTCGGGCGATCTTCCAGCGCATTTCCTGCATCAGTCGCCGCGCGCGCTGCAGCTCGTCGGACGTATAGTTCTCGAAGTCTTTGTGGCGCAGAATCTCGTCGTGACTGTAGGCCAGCAAGACCTGGGTGCGGGGCGTTCCGTCGTCCTCGGGAGCGTCTTCGTCGTTGGCTTCGTCCTGGTCCAGGATCTCCAGAGTGCGGGGAAGCGAGCTATCGACGTCGCCCTGATCGGGGACGCAGTCCTCGATCGGATCCATCACGAGCGGTGCTTTCCGGTTCTCGGCCGCGCGCTCCTTGAGAAAATAGGCAGTCTTCGCGTTCCAGAACAGCCTGAAAAGCGTGTCGAAGACCGGCAAGTCTTCGCGCCGACCGACGAGAATGACTCGCGCGGTGTGGTAAAAATCGAGGCGATTGCTCACGTCGATCACTTCGAGGGCCCGGGTCAGATCCAGGATCTGGCCGGTTCCCACGGTCATGCCCGCCCGTCGCAGCAGTCGCGCGAAGAGAACGACGTTTCGGAGAAGTCCCGAAAAATCCGCTTCGGTCTTAGGTTCCTCGATCTGCTCCATTGTCCGCACGTGCCATCTCCACCAATGCCCCGACGTTTCCGGCGCGAATCTTTTGAATGTCATCCTGGTACTTGAGCAGGGTTCCCAACGTGTCGACCACGATCGGCTCGTCGAGCGTCACCGCGCCCAGCGTCGACAACGCGCTCGCCCAGTCGAGGGTTTCCGCGACGCCCGGGAGCTTGTAGAGGTCTTGCTGACGAAGCGCCTGCACGAACCGGCAGACGTCGCGGGCCAACTCCGCCGAGATGTCGGGGCGCTTCGTCGTGACGATCTGGTGCTCTTTTTGAAACGACGGATAGTCGATCCAATGGTACAGACAGCGCCGTTTGAGCGCATCGTGGACCTCGCGAGTTCGGTTCGACGTGATCACCACGACCGGCGGGTGGACGGCGCGAATCGTCCCGATCTCCGGAACGGTGATTTGATAGTCGGAAAGCAGCTCGAGGAGAAACGCTTCGAACTCCTCGTCCGCCCGGTCGATCTCGTCGATCAACAGCACCGGCGCACGATCGTTCGTCGCATCGATCGCCTGGAGGAGCGGCCGCCGAATCAGGAACTCCGACGAAAAAATCTCACGCAGCGCTTCCTGTTGGTGGGCGCCGGCTGCTTCTAACAGTCGGATGTGAAGGAGCTGTCGGCTGTAGTTCCATTCGTAGACCGCCGCGTTCACATCCAGACCTTCGTAACACTGCAAGCGAATCAAAGGCGTCTGGAGCATGTTGCTCAAAACCTTCGCGATCTCGGTCTTGCCGACGCCGGCTTCGCCCTCTAAAAAGAGTGGCTTCCGTAGCTTCAAGCTGAGAAAGATGACCGTCGCCAGCGAGCGCTCGGCCACGTACGACTCGGCGCGCAACGATCGCTCGACGTCACCAATGGTCGCGGGTATGTTCACGCCTTCTCTCACTTCAGCCTCGGGCGGCTGCTTCGATTTTGCTTTGCATGCAGCCAAAAAACTGGTTCATCAACGAGCGGGCGGCTGGCAAAAGGACGCGCTGACCGACCGCGGCGATCATGCCGCCAACCTGGCCCTCCCCATCGACGTCGACGCGGGTGCCGGTCTCGACCGCGACGAGCTTCACCAGCGCCTCGCCCTTGGCGAATCCGGGCCCACCGGATCCGTCGATTCGCAGGCGATAGCTGGTCAATGGCTGCTCGTCCGTGATTTGCACGTGGCCGACGAACGAGCCTTTGACCGCGGCGATGCCGACCTGCATCCGAGCCAGAAATCGACCATCTTCTTGCAGGGTCAACTCCTGGCATCCCGGAATGCACTGCTCGAGGGCCTTTGGATCGCGAAGGGTCTCGTAGACGATCGCGGGTGAGGCGGCGATGGTGTATGTACCTTCAATCTTCAATGAACTTACCC
>JBOGTX010000639.1:0-2920 GCA_050695695.1 Chloroflexota bacterium | reverse complement strand
GTTCTTTTCACTCCTGAGCTTACCCCCACGTCACCCTCACCGCCGTGACTTTTGTCACACTCCAGGACAATGGCGTCGTTCACGCGGCGTGCGCCGCGCCGATCGATTCTCTACTTCATGATCGTGTTCGAGTCGCCAGCGCGTCTTTGTCCCACGACAAAGATTGACCGGCTCCCTGGTCAAGAAGGCAAGGCGTGGTGCGCGCCGTTTTCGACGGCCCGCCACGCATCACGAGTCGACGCGGCGCCTGGCTCATGCGTGAGTTCGATCTTTGCGGCGGAGCAACGACGGGGGCGCGTGGCGTCGGTAGACTAACGATAAATCCAAGCCGGGTCACCGAACCCGGCGATCGAAAAGGGAGGGACGATGGGAAGCACGATTATCGCGACGCTTCGGGCGAGAGGAGTCCCGTTCGAGGCATCGGATTCGGGCGAGTGGGCGCGGTTTCGCTGCCCGCACGGAGGTGTCCGCTACGTCGTGCACAGCCGGTTGGCCGACGGCTACCAGACCTGGTGCGACGCCAACGCCCCCGCGACACCGGAATGGTTTCCGACCGCCGATGCCGCCGTGGCCGAGGCGGCTCGGCTCTGAATCCGTTGCGGCGTGGGAATCGACAGACCCCGATCCCTACGCTCATGACCCTGTGCTCAGGCGGTAGCCGACGCCCGGCTCGGTCAGGATGTAGCGGGGATGATCCGGGTCGTCTTCGAGCTTACGACGTAAGCGGCGAACGTATGCCCAGAGGTAATCGCTCTCGTCTCCGTACTCCGGTCCCCAGACGCGCTGGAGCAACGTCCCGTGGCTCAGGACTTTTCCCGCGCTGCGCGCGAGCTGCACCAACAGCTCATACTCGGTCGGCGTCAGCTTGATCTCGTGATCGCCCCGGAGCACCTGCCGCTCGCCGAACCGGATCGTCAGGTTCCCGATTATCAGCGGCGCATCCTGGTGGCCGTCCTGTTGACCGCGACGCAGCACCGAGCGAATTCGCGCCAGCAGCTCGTCGATCCCGAACGGCTTGGTGAGGTAGTCGTCGGCGCCCAGATCCAGCGCCTTGACCTTGTCCTTTTCCTGGCCCCGCGCCGAGAGCATGATGATTGGCACGGCGCTGTGCTGGCGCAGCGACTGGCACACGGCGAAGCCATCCGGTCCGGGCATGGTGATGTCCAGCAACACCAGGTCGAAGACGTCCGCGTCGGCCCGCTGCAGCGCCTCGCTTCCGTCGGCGGCTGTCACCACCTCGTACCCACGCGCCCTCAGGCTGGCCCCCACGTATTTGAGCGTCTCCGGCTCGTCGTCCACGATCAGGATTCGCGTCTTTTTCATGATCCGTCCCCCCGGTCGGTCGTTGATGCGCGGGGCAGGGTAATCAGTATACCATCGGGTGGATGGTTCACTTGATGCGATGCCCGATGATGCATTATCGTAAGAATCGCGGGTGAGTGCCGAGTCGGGCGACGAATTCGGAAGAGCGTTCACCCGACGGGGAGGGACCTTCGATGAATTCCTATCAGCGCGCGTTGGACACGCTATCCGCGACGCCGTCGATGCTGACGGCGATCGTCACCAGCGCCCCGAATGATGCGCTCAGCCTCCGTCCGTCACCGGAGGAGTGGTCAGTCCAGGAAGTCATCGCGCACCTGCTGCACGTCGAGACCGCGGTCATCGCGCCGCGCATCCGACAGATGCTGGAGCACGACGATCCCATACTTGATTCGGCCGGTCCGCCCGAGAAAGCCGGCGACCTGACCGCCGCACTGGAGGCGTGGCGGAAGGCACGCGCGGACAATCTCGCGTTCCTGCGTCCGCTCTCCTCCACTCAGCAGCAGCGAACAGGACGTCACTCCAAATACGGTCGGATCAGCGTCGAGGAGCACGTCGTCGAGTTGGCGTACCACGACCTCGATCACCTGCGCCAGATCCTGAAGGCGATCCAAGCGGAGATCTACGGCGAGATCGGCGTGTTTCAGGCGCTCTATCCCAGGCCGTTCTGAGCGGCGCTGGGCCGGCCGAAGCTCCCGCACGTCCAGCGTGGGTGACTCCCCGTGCAGCTCCGGGTCGATCGCCGGGGTCGGTCAGCCAGCGAGCAGGGCTTCCAGCCGCGCCGGGTCGCACACCTCGATCTGTCCGCGCTCGGTGCGAATCACCCCCTGGTCCTCGAGCGCGCCCAGGGTGCGGGAGACGACTTCGCGGGCAGTGCCCACCAGATCGGCGATGTCGCGGTGGGTCAGCGGGTGGTGGCCGACGCCGGCTCCGAGACCGGCCTGCGGCCGCTGGGCTTGGAGGAGCACCTTGGCGACCCGCGCCTGGATCTGACGGAAGGAGAGGTCCTCGACCAGGCGGACCACGTGCTGGAGCTGGCGGCTGAGGTGGCCGATCACCGCGCGCGCGAACCGAGGATCCTCGTCGAGCAGCCGATCGAGCACCGTCGCGGGCAAAATCAGGACGGTCGACGGATCGACCGCGGCGACGCTCGCCGGCATCGCCGCGCCGGTGAAGGCAGCCGCGTCAGCGAATGATTCGCCGTCACGGGCGAGCAGCAGCACCTGTTCTCGGCCTCCAGCCGACAGCTTGAAGATCTTGACCAGGCCCCGCTCGACGACCCCGAGGCCCGGGCAGGGGTCGCCTTCGAGCGCGAGCACCTCACCCGCCGCGAGCGGGCGTCGCCGCATGGACGCGGCCAGGCGCTCCCGCAGGTCCGCCGGCAACTCGGAGAAGAAACGCGAGCGCCCGAATGGCGAGCTGATCGCCGCCGGAATCTCTCCACGCATGCCGGGGCCTCCGGGGCAAACGATTCGCCGCGTCGTCGAAGCGGCGCGTCGACGAAGATTATACGCTCTCTCGGACGACCGGTGACCTCAACGCGGCGACCGGATGGGACGGAAGACTCAGCGGGCTGGGCCGGTGGTTGCCGCCCTGGAAG
>JBOGTX010000638.1:0-1555 GCA_050695695.1 Chloroflexota bacterium | reverse complement strand
CTCACGACCTTGGACGCAAGGGAACGAATCTGGGCGAGCGCCTGATTATATTCGTCGGCACGCACCCGGATCGTCACGTCGGCGACCGTCCGCGCCGGATTGCCCGCCTGATCGCCCGATTGAGAGGCGGAGGCGTGCTCGGTGCTGACGTAACCACCGTTAGCCTGCGCGATGTCTCGCAGGCGGCCGAGGGCAACGTCGACGTCTTTCACCTGGAGGGAAAGCTGCGCGTTGTGCACGACCATTCGGTTGATTGGCGGAATCTGGTCGGCCGTGGTCGACGAGGCAGAGGAAGGGCTCGAGTTATCGGCGGCGGGTGCGCTACTCGACGACCGCTCCAGGCTGGGGGCTTCCGGCACCGCCGCGGGCGCCGGCACCCCGGAATTCAACGCCGGCTCGACTTTCATCGCCGCCCCGCCGCAGGCTGCCAGGAGGACCGACGACAAGAGAGTCACCAGCAACAGGGCGATCACCGTTCGCGACCGATGGAGCGAGAGGCTCGGGTGTCCGAAGCGAGCGCGCATGGATATCCCCCACTCTTCAGAATCCAGCGGCGGTCTTTGCGATTCCGCCGGGTGTCTTCTGAACGTCGCCAGGGCGAGAAAAGTTCCATCGTCCGCGCCTCAGCCTGATCCACGCTCGCCCAGGCGGCCCGGGGGCTCGTTCGCGCGCGCCATTGTCGGACGAATATTCTATTGTTTCGGGGGCAGGCGCCTGGCATAGTTGCCGTAACCATTCCCAAAAGGCCTGGTTTGGGTACGCCCAAACGGCGCCTTTTGGGAGAGATTTCTCAGTGGCAAGCAGGTTGCCCTGAAGAGCGGCGATGGTCGTTCACTCCGAGTCCGTCTGAGCCCGCCCTGGGAATCATGCCGCGCCGCCGCCCGGAATGACCTCGTGGACCCTCGACCGGATCTCGTACAACAAAATGCGAGGATACCTTGGAATCCGATTTCGCGCGCTTGAATCGGCGTCAACTGCTCCGGGCTGGCGTGGGCGCGCTCGCGCTCGGCGCGCTGAGCACCGGTGGAACCTTCGCGGCCGACCCGCTGGCCCCGGCCGTGCCGAGCTCGATTCTCGCCTCGAACCGACTCGTCACGTACTACGGCAATCCATGGGCGGCGGGCATGGGCATTCTCGGCCAGTTGAGCAAGGCGGACCTGGTCGCCGACTTGCGACGTCGCGCCGCGCAGTACGTGGCGGCGGGCAACCGGCCGGTGCTCCCGACGATCCACATGGTCGTGACGACTGCCCAGGCTGGCCCGGGCGCGGATGGCCTGTACCGCGCGCGCATGCCGGCCTCGGTCATCAACGATTACGTCCAGCTTGCCGCCGCGAACAACATGCTCTTCATCGCCGACGTGCAGGTTGGCCGAAGCACCGTCGCGGACGAAGTTGCCGCGATCCAGAATATTCTGGCCAAACCGAACGTCCACCTGGCGCTGGATCCAGAGTTCGACATGTGGGGAAGCCAGGTGCCGGGCGTCGAGATCGGGCACATGACCGCGGCCGAGATCAATCACGCGCTTGGCGTGATGGGCGATCTCGCCAGCGCGAC
>JBOGTX010000637.1:0-2109 GCA_050695695.1 Chloroflexota bacterium | reverse complement strand
GCGATTGGCCGTCCGGCTTACGGGCTATGACGAGTCTTTTACTAACGTCTCTGCTTCTCCGGTGACCGTGGGCTCCAAGGAAAGGATGGTCAAAGATGTCAGGGCATAGTAAATGGGCGCAGATCAAGCACCAGAAAGCCGGAAACGACGCGAAGCGGGGCCAGCTCTTCACCAAGCTCGGGCGTGAGATCTCGATCGCCGCGAGGGAAGGCGGAGCGGATGCGGACGCCAACGTGCGCTTGCGCCTGGCGGTTCAACGGGCCCGCGACGCGAACATGCCGGGGGAGAACATCGACCGCGCGATCAAGCACGGGTCGGGAACCGGCGACGGAGCTTCCCTCGAAGAGGCGGTCTACGAAGGGTACGGTCCCGGTGGAGCCGCGATGATGGTCGAGGTCGCGACCGACAATCGCAACCGCGCCGCCGCCGAGGTCCGCAACGCTTTCACCCGCGGTGGTGGAAACATGGGTGAGAGCGGCTGCGTTGCCTGGATTTTCGAGTCGCGCGGCGTGATCGAGGTCGAGGCCAACGGACACGACCCGGACGAGCTCGCCCTGCAAGCGATCGACGCCGGCGCCGAGGACGTCCAGACCGAGGGCGAGGCGGTCGCGATCTTCACGGCCCCGGCCGACCTGGAACAGGTCCGGCAGGCGCTCGCCACCCAGAGCGTGCCGATCACTTCGGCCGAGACGACCATGGTGCCGAAGACGACGGTGGCGACCGACGACGAGACCGCGCTGAAGGTCTTGCGATTGGTCGATCGGCTCGAAGAGCTGGACGACGTGCAGAAGGTCTACACTAACCTGGAAATACCTGACGCCGTTCTAGAGCAGTACGGCAAGTGACGGTGGCCTGACCTTGAATGGCCGGGTTCTCGGCGTCGATCCCGGGACTGCCCGGATGGGTTACGCGGTCGTGCACCAGGACAACGACCATTTGCGTCTGTTGACCTGTGGCGTGCTCGAAACCTCGAGCGTGCTGCCGCTCCAGGATCGGCTGGCGATCCTGTACGCTGGCCTGACGCGGATCATCGACGAGTGGCAGCCGACCGAGCTAGCGATCGAAGATCTCTTCTTCAACCGCAACGTCCGGAGCGCGCTCTCGGTCGGCCAGGCGAGAGGGGTCGCCCTGCTTGCGGCGGCCCATCGCGGCCTGGCGGTGTGCAACTACACGCCGCTGCAAGTCAAGGAATCGGTGACCGGCTTTGGGCGGGCGCGGAAAGAGCAGATTCAGGAAATGGCTCGGGTGCTGTTGAACCTGGATTCCGTTCCCCAGCCGGACGACGCGGCCGATGCCGCGGCCCTGGCGATCTGCCATCTGAACAGCGCGGCGGGGCGGGAAGTGCTTCGGCAGCTCTCCAAGCGCACGACCTGATCGAGTCTGGGGGTACGGTGATCGCGGGCATTCGGGGAACTCTGGAAGCGGCTGGCACGGACTGGGCAATTGTCGACGTCCAGGGAGTAAGCTATCGTGTCTTCGCGCCGACGAGCACCTTGAATCGGTTGCCCGCGATTGGTCAGAGCGTTCGGTTGCTGACCCACCTTTACATGCGCGAGGACCAGCTTTCGCTCTACGGGTTCCTGTCCTCGGATGAGTTGGCGGTGTTCGAGCAACTGCTCGGCGTCTCCGGCGTTGGACCGAAGCTGGCCCTGACGATGTTGTCGGCCGCCTCGGCGGAAAAGCTCCGCCAGGCGATCGCCAGCGAGAACGTGGAAAACCTCACCAGGATCCCCGGGATCGGGCGAAAGCTGGCCGGGCGCTTGATCCTCGAGCTGCGGGGCAAGCTGATCGCCCCGAACGATGGGAAGCCCGCTCTGGAGCGACCGGTCGATGCCGACGTTGCCGAGGCGCTGATGGGCCTTGGCTACAGTCCGGTCGACGCCCAGGCGGCGATCAAAAGCCTTCCCACCGACCGCCAGCTCGACCTCGAAGAGAGAATTCGGCTAGCCCTTCAGCAGTTCGCGAAGCGCTGATCTCCCCTATTTTTCGACCTCGTCCGGCCCGAACAGCTCCTCGAAGGTCTTGGGGCGCTCGGGGAGAACCCTCGGGCGCTCGTTGTAGAACAGCGGGTGATCCTGCTCCTCGGCGGCGAGGACCGCGGTGTCGCGC
>JBOGTX010000636.1:0-2474 GCA_050695695.1 Chloroflexota bacterium | reverse complement strand
CGCCGACGGAAGACCGCCCCGAGATCCAGGTCGACGACCAGCAGGTCTTCTTCGAACTGGGCACCCTGGGCGACCAGGCGCCCCTCGGCATCGAAAACCATCGCGTTCCCATCGAACACCAGCTCGTCCTGCCCGCCGACCATGTTGGTGTATGCGACGACCGTGGCATTATCGGCGGCCCGCGTCGCGAGCATCGCTTCCCGGATCTGCTTTTTGCCCCGGTGGTAGGGCGACGCGTTGAGATTCAGGATGAGATCGGCGCCGGCGCGCACCTGCGCGACCGCCGGTCCAGTTGGGTACCAGACGTCTTCGCAGATGTTCACCCCGAAGGTCACGTCGCCCAGGCAGAAGACCGGCGCTTCCTCGCCAGCCCGGAAATAGCGGTCTTCGTCGAAGACGCCGTAGTTCGGGAGAAAGCGCTTGTGGTAGACTCCGGCGATTCGCCCGTCGTGGATCACCGCTGCCGCGTTGTAGATGTCGGTTCGGGCGTCGACGAAGCCCACGACCGCGGTGATCGCGCGACACCTTTCCGCTAGCTTACCGAGGCGATCCAGGTTATCGGCAATGAAGCGCGGCTTGAGCAGCAGGTCCTCCGGAGGGTAGCCGGTGAGCGCCAGCTCCGGAAAGACGACCAGCTCCGCGCCAAGCGATCGGGCCCGCGCGACGTCGGAGGCAATCCGCTCGGCGTTGCCGTCGAGGTCGCCCACCACCGCGTTGATCTGAGACAAAGCCACGCGAATCGTCCGCGGATGCACCGCTCCCCCCTCGCGCGAGTCATATGATGGATTTATATTGTACCACCGCTACCAGCCGATCGCGTAGCCGTCGCGGCGGGGGTCGGCTCCGCCGAAGAGCGCGCCGGTGTCGGGATTGGCCTGAATCATCATCATGCTGCCGGTCGCCGCCCATGGGCCGATCGTTTCGACCGGGTGACCGAGCGCGCGCAGCGCGTCGCGAACGTCCGCGGGGAAACGCTCCTCGAGCCGCAAGGCGTCGACGCACGCGTGCGGAACGGTGGATTCGGTGCCATCCTGGAGGTGGCGCCAGCGGGGCGCCTCGACCGCCTCCGCCACGTTGTAGCCGCGGTCAAGGACGTGGGTCAACACCTGCAGGTTACTCTGCACCTGGGTGTCGGCGCCCGGCGTGCCGCAGACCAGCACGACCCGCCCATCGCGCAGCACGATGATCGGATTCATCGTGTGGCGCACCCGCTTGCCCGGGGCGAGGCAATCGACGTGGTTGGGGTCGAGGTGCCAATAGGTCATCCGGTTGTTGAGGAGAATGCCGGTGCCCGGCACGACAAGCCCGGAGCCAAATCCAGTTTGCAGGCTTTGAAGCTGGCAGACGGCGTTGCCCCAGCGATCGACGACGGCGAAGCAGGTGGTATCCTCGCGGTCCGGACTCGTCTTGAGCCTGGTGTCGGCGATCCGGCGGTGGTGGGGCCAGGGATCCCCGGCCGTGACCGACGCCGCGGCGCGCCGGGGATCGATCGCCCGCCCGCGCTCGCGCGCGTACTCCTTGGACAGGAGCCCGTCGATCGGTACCTCCACGAAGTCCGGATCGGCCAGGTACGCCTCGCGATCGGCAAAGGCAAGCTTCTTCGCCTCGACCATCAGGTGAACGCTCTCGGCGCAGTTTGGGCCGAGGCCCGCCAGGTCGAAGGGCTCGACCAGATTGAGCATCTGCAGCAAGACGTGGCCGCTGGAGTTGGGCGGCGCCTCGAACACGGAATACCCCCGGTAGTCCACGCCGATCGGATCCTGCCAGCGCGCGTGAAAGGCGCCGAGGTCCGCTTCGTCGAGCAAACCATCGTACCGAGTGGAGCATTCGGCGATCGCGCGCGCGATCCTGCCTTGATAAAAGCTTGCTTCCCCCTCCTCGGCGAGCGCCTGGAATGATTCCGCCAAATCCGCCTGGACGAGCAGGTCTCCGGCGTCCAGGGGCTCGCCATGTCGGGTGAAGATCGCGCCCGAGGAGGGGAATTGCCGAAACGCGGGCTCGTCGGCGAGCGCCGTGGCAAGCTTCTGGCTGATCGGAAATCCGCGCGCCGCGAGATCGATCGCCGGTCCGAACACCTCGGCCAGCCGCCTCCGACCATACCGCGCGTGAACCTGAAGCCAGCCGCTGACCAGGCCGGGCACCGAGACGCTCCGGATACCCTTCATGGGAATGCCATCGGGCAGGTAGGTCTCACGGGTTGCCCGCCGCGGCGCCGGTCCGGTGGCGTTCATCACCTGGATCTGGCGCTGGCTCGCGTCGTAGACCATGATGAAGCCGTCGCCGCCGATGCCGGACATGTTCGGCTCGACGACATTCAACGCCGCCGCCACCGCGAGCGCCGCGTCGACCGCCGTTCCGCCGGCGCGGAGAATCGCGACGCCCGCCTCGGCCGCCAGGGGATGCCCCGCGCAAGCCATCCCGTTGCGTCCGGATGCCACCGGACGGTGCGCCTCGCCAAGTTTGCCGTGTGGACC
>JBOGTX010000635.1:0-9185 GCA_050695695.1 Chloroflexota bacterium | reverse complement strand
GGATTGGCGCGATCACGGCGCTTTTCGCGGCGACCATCGGCCTGGTGAAGCCGAACATCAAGCGCGTGCTCGCCTATTCGACGGTTAGCCAGCTTGGCTACATGTTCCTGGCGGTCGGCGTCGGCGGGTTCGCCGCCGGGATCTTCCATCTGATGACCCACGCGTTCTTCAAGGCGTTGTTGTTTCTCGCGGCGGGCGCGGTGATCCACGCGCTGGCCGGCGAGGAGGACATGCGCAAGATGGGCGGCTTGCGTAAGAAGCTGCCGATCGCTTACTGGACGTTCCTCGCGGCGACGCTGGCAATCTCCGGCGTGCCGGGCTTTTCCGGATTTTTCTCGAAGGATGAGATCATCTCGCTTGCGTTCACGGCGTCAGGCGGGAACGTCGTGCTTGGCCTGATCGCCCTGGTGACCGCCGGATTGACCGCGGTGTACATGTTCCGCGCGTTTTTCATGACCTTCCACGGCGATTCCCGGGTCGACGAGCACGTGGCGGAGCACCTGCACCGCCCGGGCTGGGAGATGGCGGCGCCGCTGGTCGTCCTCGGCATCCTGTCGGTAGTTGGCGGATACGTCCAGTTCCCAGGCGGAGGCTTCGACACGTTCCTGGTGCCCGCGTTCACGACGTTCGGGGTGACCCCGGCGGTCGAGCACGGCCTGAATCCCGCGATTTCGGCGGCGTCGGTGATCTTCGCTCTCGGCGGTATTCTGATCGCCTGGGCGATCTGGTACCGCAACCCGAAGTCGGCGACTAGTCTCGGCAAGGCTTTTGGTCCGATCCGCGGGATCCTGTTGAACGATTACGGCGTCGACGCGCTGTACTCACTGGCGATCGTCGGCTCGGTCCGCGCCCTTGGCCGATTGTGCTCAAGCGTGGTCGATTCCCTGGTGATCGAAGGCGTCGTCAACGGCGTTGGCGACGCGGTCAGGGGCGCAAGCGTTGGGGTGTCTCGCCTCGAGTCGGGATACGTCCGAACCTACGCGGTGGCAATTCTGACCGGCGCGATCGTGATCATCGCCTTCATGGCCCGAGGAGGGCTCTAAGTGAACCAGCTCGGAATACCGATTCTCTCCCTGATCGTCTTCCTGCCATTGGCGGGCGCGATTCCGATCATGTTCTTCCGCCGATCGGATGCGCTGCTGATTCGTACCTGGACGCTTCTGGTTAGCCTTGTGGAGTTTGTGGTCTCGTTGAGCCTGATCTTCGGCTTTCAGCTCGGGGTCGGCTCCCCCCAGTTCGTCGAGCGGACGTCCTGGGTACCCACCCTCGGGATTCAGTACTACCTGGGCATCGACGGCATCAGCCTGGCGATGGTGCTGCTGACTACCTTCCTGTCGCTGATCGCGGTGATCGGCTCCTGGGGAGCCATGGACACCGAGCGGTGCAAGGAGTACGCGGGCTTCTTGCTGCTGCTCGAGACCGGGGTGCTCGGGTCGTTCGTCGCGCTCGACCTGGTGTTGTTCTTCGCCTTTTGGGAGGCAATGCTGGTCCCGGCCTACCTGCTGGTGGGGACGTGCGGCGGCTCCCGGCGGATCTACGCCGCCTACAAGTTCTTTCTCTACACGGCGGTTGGTAGCCTGTTGATGCTGGTGGGGATTCTGGCGGTCTACGTCATCCACATTCAACAGGGTGGGGCGCCTACCTTCGATGCGCTCGTCCTGGCTCAAACTCCGATTCCCGTCAATTACCAGGTCTGGGCCTTCCTTGCCTTCGCGCTGGCGTTCGCGATCAAAGTTCCGATCTGGCCGCTGCATACCTGGTTGCCGGATCTTTATTCCGAGACGCCGCTGGCCGCGCTGGTGCTGGTGACGATGCTGGTGAAGGTCGGCGCATACGGGTTCATCCGCTTCGCGATTCCGTTGTTCCCGGCCGCGGCGGTGACGCTGGCGCCGATCGTGGCCGCGCTCGGCCTGGTGGGGATCATCTACGCGGGTTTGAGCGCGTTCGTTCAGCGCGATTTCGTGATGGTGATCGCCTATTCGAGCATCGCGCACCTGGGATTCATCGTCCTTGGCATCTTCGAGTTCAATCATCAGGCGCTCGAAGGCGCGGTCGTGCAGATGGTCAACCACGGAATCTCGGCGGGCGCGTTGTTCTTGATCGCCGGGATGATCTACGCCCGGACGAAGTCCACGTCGTTCGACGCGCTGGGTGGAGTGGCCGCGAAGTGGCCGATCCTGGGCGCATTCGGATTGGTGGCGATGCTTTCGTCGGTTGGCTTGCCCGGCCTGAACGGATTCGTCGGCGAGTTCCTGATCGTCTACGGGACGTTCGTGACGCGCTCGGGTTACGCGATCGTCGCCGCTCTGGGGATCATCATCGCCGCGGTGTATTTGCTGACGATGTTTCGCCGGGCAATGCACGGACCGATTCTCCCGGGCTTGACCGGTCCCGATCTCACCGGACGGGAAGTGCTGGTGCTCGTTCCCCTGGTGGTCTTGATGGTGGGAATCGGGCTCTATCCCGCCCCGCTCTTGAACAGTCTCGAAGCGAGCGTCGATCAAGTCAACGCGCACGTTCAGACGGTGCAGGCTTCGCCTTCGTCGCGAGTGGCGCTGAAGGATAACCGACGATGAAGCCAGGCTCGGAGGCTCAAAAGTGCCAGTAATCACGCCACCCCCCATTGACCTGGTGGCCATTCTCCCTTTGATCATCATCTCGGTCACGGCGATGGTCGTCCTGATCGTCGGCCTCTTCGTGCGACACGAGCAAAGCGCGGTGCTCGCCGCGATCTCGCTGTTTGGCGTCGGCGCGGCCCTTGTCGCGACGATCGCCCTCTGGGGACAGAACCGGGTGGCCTACGGCGGTCTGGTCGTCGCCGATAGCTATTTCGTGTTCTTTGGCGCGGTCTGTCTCGGTATCGTGGCATTGGCCATCGTGCTCTCGAGCGAATTCGTCGCGCGCGAGGGATTCGCGGCGGGTGAGTACTATACCCTTTTGCTGTTCACCGGCGCCGGTATGCTGATCCTGGCCGCCAGCCGCGATCTGATCGTCCTGTTGATTGGCCTGGAAGTCCTGTCGATCTCCCTGTACGTGCTGGCGGGCTTCGCTCGGGAACGTCTGACGTCGGAAGAGGCGGCGATCAAGTACTTCCTGCTCGGCGCCTTCGCCTTGAGCTTCCTGGTTTACGGTACGGCCTTGATGTACGGCGCGACCGGCTCGACCCAGTTCACGGCGATCGCGACCGCGCTCAGTCAGGGCGAGCTCTTGACAAACCCGCTGTTGCTGGCAGCCTGCGGGCTCATTCTGGTCGGATTCGCGTTCAAGCTGTCGCTCGTTCCTTTCCACATGTGGACGCCGGACGTGTACGAGGGCGCGCCCACCTCGGTCACCGCCTTCATGTCGGTGGCAACCAAGACGGCGGTCTTCGCGGCGTTGCTCCGACTGCTCACCGAGGCGCTACCGGCGCTCCGCGGTGATTGGGCGAACGTCCTCTGGGGGCTCGCGATCCTGAGCATGCTGCTTGGAAACTTCGCCGCGGTCACACAGCGGAACGTCAAGCGGATGCTCGCTTATTCGGGTGTCGCCCAGGCGGGCTACATGCTCGTCGCGGTCGTCGCCGGGGGAACCGCCGGCCGAAACGCGCTCATGTTTTACATCGCGGCCTACGCGGTCACCAACCTTGGCGCCTTCGCCGTCGTCCAGGCGCTGAGCGGCAAGTCGGACGAGGACACCAATCTGCTGGACTTCAACGGGCTGGCGAGCCGGAATCCGGTCATGGCCGGGGCGATGGCGATTTTCATGCTTTCCCTGGCCGGTATACCGCCGACGGCCGGGTTCATGGCCAAGCTGTACGCTTTCGGTGCGGCAATTCAGGGCGGCTACCTCGACCTCGCGATCATTGGCGTGCTGACCAGCGCGGTGGCGACGTTTTATTACCTGAAGCTCATTGCCGCGATGTACATGCGGCCATCGCGTGAAGGCGCCGCGTCGGTGCGTGTGCCGGCGTCGGTGGCTCTCATCGTCCTGGTGGCAGTCATCTTCACGCTTCAGATGGGGATCCTTCCCGCCTTCCCGTTGAACGCCCTCCAGTCGAGCCTGGTCGCGCTGCATTAAAGGGTCTCGGAAAACGGGCGGAGGTGCCCGGTCAACGCACCGGACCTAAGAACGGTAGAACACCCGATAGAGCCGGTCGGTCCGGCGGCGCTCCGGAGGAACTTCTCGCGTCCGATTGCGCCAGGTGATCGTTTTGCCCCGAGGCTGAATGAATCCGGACGCGAAGCCAAGGACGAGCAAGACCGCGCCGACCAGCATTGCCGGGTGAATTGGCGGGATGAGCCAGCCCAGGATGAGAAAGAGGAGTCCGGCAAGGACGACTTGCCCGGGCGAGGCTGGGCGAGGATCGGGTAGCCGGGCCAGCAGACCGACCAGCTTGCGCCGTCGTCGACGCCGTAGCAGGTCTCGCACCGCGGATTCGTAGTCGATCGGGTTCGCCGCGCGGTCCGCGTCTTTGGAAATATCGCGATCATCCATCATCAGGCGATTTCTCCCCGACTGAGCCCCGCGACTTTGGCAGTCAAGTCGATCGCGGCGTCATATCGTCCGTAAGACGTCATAATGTAGATTCCTCCGACCAGCCGTCGGGCCTGCTGGACGAATTCCTCGGCCAGGCGACGGCCCTCATCGGCGGCGCGATCGCCGGCGGTCCGCAATCGCTCGCGGATGTCGTCCGGCACGTTGAAACCCGGTACCTCATGGTGAAGGAGCTCGGCCTGACGATAGCTCTCCAGTGGCACGATGCCAAGGATGAGCGGGACCGGCAAACCGCCAGCGCGCTGCAGAAACGCTTCAAGCTGCTCCATCGAGAAGAGCGGTTGAGTCATGACGAACTCCGCGCCAGCGTCGAGTTTTTGTTTGAGTCGCTCGAGCTCGTCCTCGATCTGACGTGGACCATTAGGACCGACCGAGCAGCCAATCACGAACTGAGTCGCGCGGCCGATTGACGTTCCGGAGTAATCGATGCCCGCGTTCAATCGGTTCGCGATACCGAGCAATCCGATCGAGTCGACGTCCCAGACCGCGGTCACCGCGGGTCCAGTGCTCGATCGGAGCTGATCGCCGGTGACCGCGAGAACGTGGCGAATTCCGAGGGCGTGCGCGCCGAGGAGATCGGCCTGAATGGCCATCAGGTTCCGGTCCCGCGGGCTGACGTGGATCAGGGTCTCCAGCCCCACCTGCTGTTGAATCAGGATCCCCAGACCAAGCGCGCTCATGCGTACCTTCGCCATCACGTTGTCGCCGATATTGATGAGGTCGACGCCGGCATCTCGCAGCAAGGCGGCGCCCTTCAGCGCCTTGGCGGGATTCGACCCGCGCGGGGGGTCCAGCTCGACGCTCACGACGAACTCCCGATTCGCGAGCTTCGCCGCGAATCGCGTCTTCGGGTGTTCCATCGCTGACGGCGCGGCTGGCACCGGAGCTGGCCGGACAGGAGCAACCGTGACCACCCGAGGCGCTTCGCTCCGGAGAACGTCCCGCATCGCACGGATGTGATCGGGCGTTGTGCCGCAGCAGCCGCCGACCAGCGTCGCTCCCGCCGCCACCGCGGTGCGGGCGAAGCTGGCGAAGTAGCCAGGGGTCGCGAAATAGGAAATTCGTCCCCCGACCCGAACCGGATAGCCCGCGTTGGGCATCGCGCCGACGAATCGGTCCGTGGCGCGATGCAGCTGCCCTACCAGGTCCAATGCCTGCTGGGGACCGATGCCGCAGTTGACGCCAATCACCGGCACGTCCAATTGTTCCAGAGCCACGACAACCTGGGCGACGTCGTGTCCCGAGGCGGTGCGGTGATTGTCGTTGAAGCTCAGCGATGCCACGATCGGAAGCTCGCTCACGCTCTGGGCGGCCTGAACGCCAGCGATCAACTCGTGCAGGTCGGTGAACGTCTCGAAGATCAGGAGATCGACCCCTTTTTCGACGAGCGCCTCCACCTGCTCACGCACCGCATCGCCGGCCTCGGAGTAGGAGACGGAGCCGATCGGCTGAAAGAGCGCGCCCGACGGCCCGATCGCGCCGGCGATGAACACCGACTCGCCCATAATCTCGCGCGCTTCCCGAGCGATCCGGGCAGACTGTCGATTGATGTCTCCGGCTCGGTCCGCCAGGCCAAACGGCGCCAACCGGAAGCGAGTCGCGCCGAAAGTATTGGTCTCGATCAGCTCCGATCCGGCCGCGATATATTCGCGATGAATTTGCTGGACGAGGTCCGGCTCGGTCAGGTTGATCGCGTCCAGGCACTGGTCCGCGCGGACTCCCCGGGCGAACATTTGCGTTCCCATCGCGCCATCCGCGAGGATTGGCCCCTGGCGCAATCGATTCAAAAACGGGTGAGCCACGATCACTCCAGAATGCCGCGCTCCGTGGGTGAGCACCGGCGAGATTGGGAAATCGTGACCGCGCGAACGATGCGGTCGCCCTTATTGTACAACAGAAGGTGGGGGGTCCGCCGCGATTGCGCCACCTCGACCTGCCCAACGCCCCCTGGGACGCCATTCCCTCAGCTCGAGATGCGCGTGGTAGGGGGTCGTGCTAGTCGAGCGGAGGGTTGGCGCCGTCGGAGCAGGTGCGACTGCTGACGTAGTGGTCCCAGTAGGGGTGGAATCTCTCGATTTCGCGAAACACCCGGCGATAATTTCCACGGAAGCGAATCGCACGATCGTCGACGTAGGCGAAGGCCGGGATCTTCACGTTGCTCACGTCGTCGACGAACTGCGCCATGCCGTGTTTCTCCAGCCAGGCCCAGACTCCGGTGGGCTCGCGGGTGGTGAAGATCACCACCCGGTAACCGTTGGCCCGCAGTCGCGAAAGGAATCCACGGGCGCCGGCGCGTGGAGGATACCAGTAGTCCGGCCCTTTCCACCCACGGTAGGTATCGAGGGTGCCGTTGAGGTCGACGCAGATGGTCTTGTGACCGGCGGTGTCTATGGAGTGCCTCGGTGGCCGGTGGCCGCCAGGCGGTGATTCATGAGCTCCTGGAGCTTTTCGGGCGACGTCGGAAAGGACTCTCCAGCGTGATCGAAGTGTTCGGACATCGGGATCATCAGGTCGACGAGGTTGTCGGAGATGCCCTCGGCCTTCCCCCGGTGACCCTCTAGAACCTTGTGAAGCTGAGACCAGGTCTTGGGATTCGTGTCTTTGAAGAGCTCTTTCGCGTCGTCGATTGGGACGTGCGCCATGCTTGCCTCCTGAAGTGAGCGTTCAATCTTCTCTCTGCACGGCGCGGGCCACGAAATAAAGTCATCGGAAAAATGGGTGGCCCGGTACCTGAAGGTCGATCAAGGTCGGCAGAGGCTTCCTAGCTTTGGCGGCATCGAGTGTCGGTCCGAGGTCGTCGAGCTTCAGGTTCAGCTCCCGGTCGTCTCCAAACGCGATGCTCGCGCCGTTGGCCGCGGGAACGATGATGCCCCGGTCCGGCGAGTACACGACGTAGGGGGGAGAAAGGTGGGCAACGCGGGGTAGATAGTCCATCAGGTAGGCGGCCTCGCGCAGGGGGCGAACGTCGATGGTCTTTCCGATTTTGACCGGGCGGCGAGCCGAGTCGACGACGATGACTCGTTCGTTTTCGCGCGACGTCGTGCCCAGCACCGTGCCATCGGAAGCCACGAGGTACATGGTCGAATCGACCTTCCAGATGTAGGAGGGCGAGCGCTCGACGATGGTCACGATGGCGGTATCCGGTAGCGCGAACGAGACCGTCGCGCTCTCCGGAACCCCGAGCGAGAGCACCCGCTCGACGGCGGCGGCGCGATCGACGGTGAACGGGTTCTGGCCATTAAGTCGCGCCGCGGCGACGACGGCGGATGGATCGAGCAGCAGCGTGCCGTACACCTGGGTCCGGCGGACTCGGAAGGTCGGTCCGACGGTCAGCGCTCCGAGCCCGGCCACCACGGACAGCAAGAAGACCAGATAGCCGATTCGCCGCCGCGGCGCGGTCATTGGCGCCCGGGTTCGTGAAGGGTAACGCGGCCCGTCGGCCCGATCAGCTCGACCTCGGTCGCCAGCTCGACGCCGAAGCGCTCGCTGACGGTCTCACGGGCAAGGGAAATCAGGGCGCGGACGTCCGCGGTCGTCGCGCCACCGACGTTGACGATGAAGTTCCCGTGCTTCGGAGAGATCAGCGCGCCGCCCACTCGAGTTCCCTTCAAGCCCGCCTGGTCGATCAACCCTCCGGCTGAATGCCCCGGCGGGTTCCGAAAGATCGATCCCGCGCCCGGATCGGTCGGCTGGGTCTCCTGGCGATGTCGGCGAAAGGCTTGTACCCTGGCGAGGGAATCGGGCGGCGAGCCCAGGGACAATTGAAATTCGGCACCCAGCACGACGATTCCACACTCGCGCTGCAAGCGGCTGGTCCGGTAGGCATGCTGGAATTCACCGGCCGAGCAGGTGACCCGGCGGCCAGCCTGGAAGACCTCGCCTGCGACGAGGACGTCGGCGATGGAGCCGCCCTGGGCGCCGGCGTTCATCACGACTCCGCCACCGACACTGCCAGGGATTCCCACCGCCCATTCCAGGCCGGCCAGGCCCGCCTTCGCCGACTGGGCCCCAACGCTAGGGAGGCGCGCCCCGCTATCGCACCGGACCGCGCCGGATTCACGGTCGAGCGTGAAGCCGTTCGCGTCGTTTCGGATCACGAGGCCACGGACGCCCAGCTCGTCGATCAGGACGTTACTTCCTCGGCCGAGCACCAGCCAGGAGAGGCCATCCGCCGTAGCGGCGAGGATCGCGTCGACGATGTCATCGCGGGTCTTCGCCGAGACGAACCAGTCGGCGGGTCCGCCAATGCGGAAGCTGGTGTGCTGGCCCAGTGGCTCGTCTCCGCGAAGGGAGGGGCCAAAACGGCGAGCCAGAGCGGCAGGCGGCGCGAAGGTCATGGCATATCACCGCCTTCGGCAAACCGCCGCAGCAGTTTCGGCCCGGCGGTCGTGACCGTACCGGCGCCCATGGTGACGATGAGATCGCCAGGGCGCGCGTCGCCGACGACGAGGTCGACCGCGGACTGGAGATCGCCGCCGTAGCGCGTGGCGGTGCCGACGATGGCATGCGCGAGGTCCTCGGCGGTCCGGGCGCCGAAGCCAGGGCCGCGCCCCACCGGCTCGTAGACGTCGGTCACCACCACGAGGTCGGCGTCGCCAAAGGCATGCAAGAAGTCGTCGAAAAGGCTCCGCAGACGATGGTAAGTGTGGGGC
>JBOGTX010000634.1:0-5741 GCA_050695695.1 Chloroflexota bacterium | reverse complement strand
GAGCGGCGTGCCGGCAAGCAACCGTGGAGGCCGTCGGAGCAGCAGGTCGCGCCCGATGCCTGGGCGGTCCAGCCCATGGGCGGCGATGTCCTCGGCCAGCTCGTAGCGCTTGGATTTGTCCGGGGTGAGGTCCGGCGTCCGCCGCGCGGACAGCTTGTGCGCCTCGTCGAAGATCACCAGATCGTAGGGCGGCGCCTCGCTCAAGTAGCGGCGCAAACGGTCCTGGCGGAGCGTATCGAGACTGACGATCGCCAGGTCGTGACGTGAATCGAGGAACGGGTTCTCGCGCGCCGCGTCGGCGCTTTCGACGATCCGAAAGCGCAAGCGGAAGAGGTCGCGCAGCTCGCGTTCCCAGTTTCCAACCAGCCCGGCCGGCGGCACGACGAGAACGCGGTGAACGAGCCGTCGCAGCAGCATCTCCCGGACGTACAGCCCGGCCATGATCGTCTTACCGGCCCCGGCGTCATCGGCCAGGAGAAAGCGTAGTCGCGGGTAGTCGATCAGACCGCGCTGCCCCCGCGGGTGGTCCCGGGTTGGGGGGATACCGTAGACCGCGAGCAACTGGTGAGGCAGGGCATCGATCAGCGAGGTCTCGGTGGCGAAAGCTGGATTGAACAGATAGGCGTGCTCCAGCCTGCGGCACTCGGCGACGAGGCGGACGAGCACGCTGTCGGCCCCAAACGCCGCGCTGGTTCCAGCGATGACCTCGAAGCGACTCTCGACTTCGGTCGCCGGGTAGATCGCCAGGTCGATCACGCCGGTTTGGGGATCCTGCAGCCATAATTTGACCACGCGCCCCAGGACCTGGATGTCGTGAACCAGGCGTTGTCGGGCGCGTCGCCTATCGAAGACGCGCACGCCGGGGTGGAGCTCGTGAGATCCAGCCCTCACCTGACTCCCTCCGCCATTGGTGGTCTGGTGGTATCATCGCCGATCGCGGCGGGGATCGGTCGACGGCCGGCCAACCAATCAGAACCGCTACGCCGCCACGTCCACGATAACGGCCCGGGGATGTTCCGGCTCTTCGGGGATGGGCTCGCCCGCCTCACGCAAGCCGACGATGTGCAGGACGATCGCTTCCTTCGCCAGGGCAATCGCCTCTTCGAGGGTCTCGCCCTGGGCGAAGCAACCCGGCAGAGCTGGAACCGTCACCGAGTAGCCACCGTCTTCGCACTCGGGATGCAAGATGATCGCGTAGCGGTACTCCTTCATAGCAGCTCCATCAACTCTTCCACGGTCAGGCTGGCCTGGTGCAAAATACCGGTCAGCGTTCCCGGCTTGATGATCGTCCCGGGGTGGAATGCGACCGTCACCAGTCCAGGTTGGTCCGGGTGCTTTAACTGCACGTGACTGCCATCCTGGCGTTTGACCTCCCAGCCAGCACGTTGCAACGCGCGGACGACCTGGGAAGCGGTAATCCGGGGTAGCCTCGGACTCACCTGCCATCCGCCCTTCGCATTGCTCGCAGACTGTGCGCGTCGCCCGCCCACACTATACTATAGCCTACGATAGTACGACGGGTTTGCTCCGTTCCGAATTGGTCATCCTCCTGGTGTTACTACCTGCTTCTTCCGGTATCGCGTCTCGACCGGCGCGCCCTTCGTCGGTGCCGACCGGTCAGCGGAGCGCCGCGACCTGGCCTGAGCTGACCGTGGCGCTTACAATTCGAGCGCCCGGCGGACTCGTTCGACTTCGGCCTCGTTCAAGCGGGTCAGCGGTCGTCCCATAACATTCGTGGCAATCACCCCGCGCAGCATCAGCGCCGTCTTGAAGGCGCCCAGCGCCGAAGCGGTCGGGCCGACCCTCCCCGGTGTGCCCGAGTAGACGATCGAGAAGAGCTGATACAGGCGCTCCTGCTCGCGCCGGGCGGTCTCCCAATCGCCCGCCCGCGCCGCGTCATACAGGCGAACGTAGCCGGCCGGATCGACGTTGGCCAGGCCCGGCACGCTCCCGCTGGCACCAAACAGCAGCGCCGCGTCGACGACCAGCTCGGAACCGGTGAACGTCGCGAAGTCGGGCAGGTCTCGAGTCGCCAGGATCACTCCCCGGAAGTTCGCGTCGTCGCCGCTGCTGTCTTTGATTCCGGCGATCAGCCCCTCGTGGGCCAGGCGCGCGACGGTATCCCGGGTGAGCTTGACGTGCACGGTCGAGGGGATGTCGTAGGCGAGGATCGGCAGATCCACCGCGTCGCGGACCGCCCGAAAATGGCCGACGATCTCCTCCTGGCTGAAGGTCGCGTAGAACGGCGCGGTCAGCACCAGGCCGTCGACGCCGGCCCGTCGCGCCGCCCGGGCGTGCTCGATCGCCAGGCTCGTTGTGACGTCGAAGACGCCGGCCAGCACCGGCACCTGTCCGGCCACCGTCTCCACCGCGGTCTCCATCACCACGTCCCGCTGATCGTCGGTCAGAAAGAGCGACTCGCTCGACGAGCCCAGCATGAAAACGCCGTGGACCCCGCCAGCGAGCATGAATCGAAGCAGGCGCGCCAACGACGCGGCATCGACCGAATAATCCTCGTTTAGCGGCGTGCAGACCGGCGGGATGATCCCGCGCAAAGGGAACGGCAATCCTGGCATTCGGGGACTCTCCTCATTCGTGACGATCGGTCGTTTGTTGATCTCGACATCGCGTCCAGTGTAATCGATCGAGTAGAATCGTGGTACCTCGGCCTTTTATGGAGGATCCCGTGCCGAACGTCATCGTCGTCATGAACGATACCCTGCGGCGCGACCACGTTGCCGCCTATGGCCTGCCGGCCCCCTGGGAGCGCCCGGGCCATCTCGGCGAGCCGTTCATTCACACGCCGAGCCTCGACCGCCTGGCCGCCGAGTCGGCCCGATTCGATCGCTTCTACTGCGCGTCCTACCCGACGATCCCCTGCCGCTACGACCTTTTCGCCGGGCGCTTTGGCTTCCCAACCCGGGGCTGGCAGCCGCTCGAACCGGGTGACGTCGTTCTCTCGGAGATCGTCCGCCCTCACGGCTTCCTGCCCATGCTGATCTACGACACGCCGATGCTCGGCAACGACGCTTACGACTACACCCGTGGCTTCGCCGGGGTAGACTTCCGCCGCGGCCAGCACGGAGACCGCTATAATGTCGATCCGATCGACCCACCCCTACCCGCCGCGCCCCACAAGCTGAAGAACGTCGCGGCAACCAGGCTCTATCTGCGCAACACCGCCGACCGAGTGTACGAGCGCGACTGGATGCACGGACGCACCATGTCGGCCACTCTGGATTGGCTGGAGCGCAACCGATCCCGCGACAATTTCGCGCTCTGGGTGGACATGTGGGACCCCCACGAGCCGTTCGACGCGCCGGCCTTCGACCTCGAGCGCTACGCCGATCCCGATTACCACGGCGACGCGATCATCTATCCCCGCTACGGGCGCGGGGATTACATGTCGGCCGCCGAGCGCAATCACGTCCGCGCGCTGTACGCCGGCCTGGTGACTGCGGTCGACCGCTGGATCGGGCGACTGCTCGACAAGCTCGAGACGCTTCGCCTGAGTCGGAACACCCTGCTGATCTACCTGACCGATCACGGCCACCTCTTCGGCGATCACGACCTCCAGGGCAAGCCGACCGGCCCCTACGGCCGCCTCTACGAGGAGACGATCCGCGTCCCGCTCATGATTCGCCACCCGCGCGGGGTCGGCGCCGGCCGAACGGTGAGCGGCCTGGCCCAGCACCCGGACATCCTCCCGACGATCCTGGAGTACCTGGACGTCGAGCCGCCGGAGGGCCTGCACGGTTTGTCGCTCTGGCCATCGATCGAGGGGCGCGCCGCGACGATCCGCGACCACGCGTTCTCCGGCCGTTTCTCTCGCGCGGCCGGCGCGGGCGCGACCGGGCCAGCCGGGAATGACGCGGCGCGGTTCGACGGGTGGACCGGCGGCGACCAGGTCGGCGAGCCGATCACCGTGACGACCGAAGAATGGTCGCTGATCTGTCCGCCCGGCGTCGAGGGGCGCGAGCTCTACCACCTGACGACCGATCCGCGCCAGGAGCACAACCGGATCGCCGAGCGCCCGGAGGTGGCGGCGCGGCTTCACGCGGCGTTCGTCGCGTTCCTGCGTCAGGTCGGTGCCCCGGCCGAGCGGATCCGCCTCTACACCGAGCCCCAGCCCCGCCTGACGATGCATCGCGACGCGCGGCTCTACCTGATTCGGGATGCCGACGGCCGCGAGCTTGCCTTCCCAACCGAGGCGGAAGCCGCGAGCTGCCTGGTCCCGCCGATGCCAACCCAGTCGGTCGCGGCGACGCGCTTCGGCGAGCTGCTCGACCGTCAGCCAGGGGCGCTGATCCACCTCCACGAGCAGTACTACCGCGCGGAAGATCTCGCATGAGCGAATATCAGTATTACGAATTCCAGGCGATCGATCGTCCGCTCACTCGCGAGGAGATGGCCGACCTCCGCGCGCTCTCGACCCGGGCGACGATCACCCCGACCCTCTTCCGCAACGAGTATAACTGGGGCAACTTTCGTGGCAGCCCGGAAACCCTGATGGAGAAATACTTCGACGCGCACGTCTACGACTCGAACTTCGGGACGCGCACCCTGATGCTGCGGCTACCCAAACAGTTGGTCGACCTCCAGGCCACCGAGCGCTATTGCGTGGATCCGTGCGTCGACGTCCGAACCAAGGGTGAGGTCGCGATTCTGGAGCTTAGGGTCAACGACGAGGAAGGCGGCTGGGAGATGGACGTCGAGAGCGACGCCTGGCTGCCCGGGCTCATCCCCCTGCGTGGCACGATCGCCGGTGGCGACCTGCGCGGCCTCTACCTCGGGTGGCTGGGCGCCGCCCAGTACGGGTACCTCGAGGACGAGGAGCTCGAAGCGCCGGTGCCGGCCGGTTTGGCTCCCCTCTCGGGGACGCTTCAAACGCTCGCCGAGTTCTTGCGCATCGACGCCGACCTGATCGCCGTCGCCGCCGAGCGGAGCGCGAAAATCGAAGAAACCCAGCCATCGCGGCGGGACCTGGCCGAATGGATCGCGGGCCTTCCGGGCGCCGAGAAGGATGCGCTTCTGCTACGCGCCGCCGAGCAGGGCGGGCAACACCTTCAAGCCGAGCTCCTGCGGCGATTCCGGGTGGAGCGCGGGCCGGCCCAAAGTCGGCCGATCGATCAGGGCGCCTCCGCCCGCGCGGTGCGTGACCTTCTCGACGCCGCCCAGGCGCGCGCCGAGGCCCGCCAGCGCGCCGAGGCCGAACTCCAGGCGCGCGAGCGCGCGCGTCAGGAGCGCGAAGCCGCCATCGCCCGCGCGAAATATCTCGACGGAATGGCCGGGCGCGAGGAAGAGCTCTGGCGACGGGTCGAGACCCTGGTCAAGGTGAAGCGCGCGGCGGAGTATGACCAGGCGGTCCAGTACCTCCGAGACCTCCGCGACCTCGCGGCGCGCGCGAACGCGATCAGCGCGTTTCAGGCACGCCTCGCCGAGCTGCGCGGTCGGCACACCCGTCAGCCGAGCTTCCTCGAACGGCTGACCCGGGCCGGGCTACCGGCGAGCCCCTGAAGGCTAAGTGGCCTGCGCGACGGATAGGAGATCGATCGCTTCCGGCAGCACCTCGGCCACCAGGGTAATTCGGTGGCGCGCCTGCTCGAACTCCTCCGGCGTCAGGCAGATCAGGTCCATCGGCGCGTGACCGCCAACCTCGTAGAAGAGGTCGCGCAGGCCAGGGCCACGATCGAGCCGGTGAACGCCCGCGAAGGACGGGGCGACGATGATGAGGTCGTAAT
>JBOGTX010000633.1:0-5046 GCA_050695695.1 Chloroflexota bacterium | reverse complement strand
GTGCAGCGGGTCACTTCTTTGAGCGTCTCAGTGATCGTTCGGTAGCTCGGGGGATAGGAGAAGATCGCGCGCGTCCCCTCGAGATGAGCGGTCGGCTCGCCGTCGGTGATCATGATGATCTGCTTGTTCGTTCCCTTGTGGCGGTCGAGCAGCTTGCGGGCGAGCATGAAGGCGTGGTGCATGTTCGTGCCGTAGACGCTCTCGTCCCACTCGATCGAGGGAAGCTCCTCGGGCTTCAGCTCGCGGGCGTAGTCCGAGAAGATGATGAAGTCCAGACTATCGCGCGGAAACTGACCGCGGATCAGGCTGTCGAGCGCGGCGGCCACCTTCTTCGCCGCCTGGAAGCAGCCGCGCAGGATCATCGAGCGGCTCATGTCGACCATCAGAACGGTCGAGGAGGTCGTGTTCAGCTCGGTCCGGTAGACCTCGAAGTCGCTGGGTTGGAGATGGAGCGGCACGCCCTGGCCCTCGCGAACCAGTGAGTTCATCATGGTGTGCTCGAGGTCAAGGTGGAAGGCATCGCCAAACTCGTAGGCCTTGCTGTCGTGCGTGCGCTCGCCGCCGACGCCCCGAACGTCCACCGCGTGGTTCCCGAAGGCGTCGCGCTTCAGCTTGCCGAAGATGTCCTGGAGCGCCTTCTGGCCGATCCGCCGAATGCCGCGCGCGCTCAGCTCGTAGCCGCGGTCGGTCTTCCGGACGTAGCCGGCCTCTTCGAGGATCCGCATCAACTGCTTGAGCTGGTCGAGCGCCTGACGCGCCTCGGCCCCGAGCAGTCGCTCCACCTGCGCGGGATCGACGCCTTCGAGACCCTGGGTGCCGTTCGCGCGCTTGAGCTGGCGCTCGAGCTGGTCGAGCTCCTGCAGCTCCTTCATCAGGTCCATCGCCGCTTCGAAGGAGAGCGATTCGTCCCCGTGGAACGGGTAGCGGTTGCGGAACTGGCGACCGGGGAGGAGTCGATCGAGGTTCGCGGCAAGCTGGGCCATGTCCCACTTGAGGCGGTCGTCGCGCAGCAGGCCATCCATCAGTTGCTGGAGCTGCTGGCGCATCTCCGGCGACATGCTGTCGAGCAACGACTGCATCTGGGCCATGCCGCGCTGCATGTGCTCGATCAGGTCGTCGAGGGACTGGACGTCGGGCGGGAAGAAATTGCCGTGCTTGTTCATGAACTCCTGGAAGTCCGGATTGCCGCCCCGCAGCTTTTCCTGGAGCATCTGATTCAAGTCGCGGATCATCTCCCGCATGCGCTGGAGGTCCTCCGGCGAGAGGTTTTGGATCTGCTGCTTGAGCCCCTCGAAGCGGCTACCCAGGATCTGCTGCTCGAGCATCTTCAGCAGCTCCTGGAACTGACGTTGCGCCTCCGGGTCCATGAACTCGTAGTCGGTCAGCGCCTTGACGCCACCGGCGAAGTCCGGCGGGAGCTCGTCCAAATACTTCAGCTTGCGCCTGGCCATCGATTCGAGCATCCGACGGAGGTTGGCGGCCTCTTCCGGGCTCATGCCGGAGGTGTCACCCGACGGCTGGCCGGAAGGAGACGAGTCCTCGGACGGTTGTCCGGACTGATTTGAGCCCCTGGTCGGCGACCCTTGCTGGCTCGACGGCTGATTCTGCCCCGCGGATTGACTCGCGCTCTGGTCTCCCGACGGATTCTGGTCTGGCGACTGATCGCCAGGCTGGCCATCCGGTTGGCCCGACTCCGGCGCTTCACCCGGCTGGCCGGCCTTGTCCAACCGCTTCTGGATGCCGGCGCGCTCGGTCGCCACCACCTGATCGAGCCGCTTCTTGAGATCGTCGATCATCGAGTCCAGGCGATACTGGTTCATTTGCTGCTGCTTGCGCTCGCGAAGCTGCTCGAGCAGGTCCTGGAGGCCGCGCATGCGGTCGCCGTTTTCGTTCTGGGCACCCCAGCGGAAGATGCGCTGGAGGGCGCTGCGCAGGTCGCCGTCGGTGATCAGGTCGTCGGCCAGCGCGTCGATCAGGTCGTCGGCCGTGAAGGGCGAGACGTCCTGCGAGCCATCCCACCGCGAGTACTGGTACCACATGCCGTCACCTTCGGTAGCGAGATTTGCCGGCCGCGCGCTCTTTGTTGAGCTTGCGATTGAGGTGCAGTCCCTCGAGGACGAACTCGACCGCCGAGGCGACGGTCGCCGGGTTCGCGTCGGCCTTGAGCTGGCCGACCGCGCTCCGCAGCTCCGGCAGCTCGCCGATCAGGCGGCCGTAGCGGTCCGACGCCATGCCGTCGCCGATCTCGACGGTGAGGCCGTGCTCGAACCGGGCGACCAGCGGCTCGAACTCGGCGACGCTGAAGTGCCGGTTAAAGACGTTAAGGGTCGCGCCCTGGACCAGCTTCTCGACCACCCGATCTTCCTTGGCGTCGCCAATCGTCTCGAGCTCGATCTTGCCCTGGGTGGAAGGGATCAGCGCGTTCAGGTCGCTGACCCGCGGCGCCACCTGGCGCTCGCCAAGGCGGATCGCGCGGCGAAGGGCGCTGCTGAGCAGGTTCTCGTAGTTGCAGATCGAGACCCGGGCGCTCACCCCGGAGCGCTGGCTGACGTCGGGATTCTTGCGGGCCAGGTGCGTGGTCTCGGCGATGATCTCCTTCATGTAAGGGGGGACGAACGTCTGGAAGCCCTCGTCGGCGAAGGTCGTCCGCTCCTGCTCCATGACGTCGATCTCGTGCTCGATCGTGCGCGGATAGTGGGTGCGGACCTGCGAGCCGAAGCGGTCTTTCAGCGGGGTGATGATCCGGCCGCGGTTGGTGTAGTCCTCCGGGTTGGCGCTGACCACGACGTAGAGGTCGAGCGGCAGGCGGACCTTGTAGCCGCGGATCTGCACGTCGCGCTCTTCCATGATGTTCAGCAGGCCGACCTGGATGCGCTCGCCGAGGTCGGGCAGCTCGTTGATGCAGAAGATGCCGCGGTTGGTGCGGGGAATCAGCCCGTAGTGGATCGTCAGCTCGTCGGAGAGGTAGCGGCCCTCGGCCACCTTGATCGGGTCCACCTCGCCGATCAGGTCGGCGATCGTGATGTCGGGCGTGGCGAGCTTCTCGCCGTAGCGGCGGTCGCGGGGGATCCAATGGACGTCGACGTCGTCGCCCTCGGCCTCGACCCGCTGGCGGCAGGCCGGGCAGATCGGTCGGAAGGGGTCGTCGTTGATCTCGCAGCCGGCGACCACCGGCACCGTCTCGTCGAGGAGGTTGATCAAATTGCGGGCGATCCGGGTCTTCGCCTGGCCGCGCTCGCCGAGCAGCACGAGATCGTGGCCGGAGAGAATCGCGCTTTCGATCTGCGGGATGACCGACTCCTCGTACCCGATGATGCCCGGAAAGATCGTCTCGTTGCGCTGGAGCTTCCGGATCAGATTGTGGCGCATCTCCACCTTGACCGATCGGTCCTGGTAGCCGCTCTCGCGAAGCTGACCGATCGTCTGAGGAAGGGTCATCACTGTCTCCTGGCTCCCGGCGGGGCCGTCGAAGGGCCGCCCGAGGGAAAGCCCGCGGCGACGACGCCCGATCGTGGAGCAATGCTTTCACTTATGATACTCCGCTGGTCGGTCGTGTCAACGTAACGAAGGACGGCATCGCACCCGGCCGGCCGCCTACTCCCTACCACCTCCCGAATCTGAATCCATTCCTCGATCCGGGCACCCCTTCCCCTCCCAATCACGACCTGCCCGGCCGGCCACGTGAGGTTGGGTTTTCTCACCGGCGCTGTCGCCCGTCCGAAATCTTCACCGGTTCTCCACTCTGCCTTATCCATTTATTCAGGCCAGATGCCTACACTTTCGATAAGAGATTGACCCGGACGCGTGGTGAGCCGTGCTTGCAAGACGCGGCACGTGAGAACCGCCCACGCGAACTCCCGACCGAGGAAGAGGATGGATCTGACCGCTTTGCGCCTGCTCATCGTCGACGATTTCACCCTGTTCCGCCAGGGCCTGCGCGCTCTTCTGGCCGACGCCCCCGATTTGCTCGTCGTCGGCGAGGCCGGGGATGCCGCCACCGCCCTCAGCCAGGCGCGCCTGCTTCGCCCCGACGTCATCCTGCTCGACCTCCACCTACCCGATGCCGATGGCCTGGAGGCGACCGCGACGATCACCCGCGAGCTCCCCTCGGTGAAGGTCATCGTCGTGGCCAGCGACAACCGGGATCCCGCGCTGGTGTACCAGGCGATTCGGATGGGCGCGGTCGGCTACGTCTCCAAGCAGAGCCCGGTGGCGGAGCTGATCGAGGCGGTGCGGCGGGTCGCGAGGGGCGAGGCGATCCTGGCCGCCCGCTCGATCACCGCGCTGGTTGGCTATCTGCGGGAGCGGACGGACCCGGGCGGGACGTCGCGAGCGACCCCCGACGATCTGAGCGCCCGGGAGCGCGAGGTGCTGGGGCTGGTGGCCCAGGGGTACAGCAATCGCGACATCGGCGAGCGGTTGTGCGTGACCGAGAGCACGGTGCGGGCCCACCTGCACCACATCCTCGAGAAGCTGCACCTGAGCAATCGAGTGCAGGCGGCGACCTTCGCGCTGGGGATCCGTCCCGGGGAGGCCAACGGGAGCGTGCCAGCGCGATCCTATTGATCGCTGGGCCAGGACGGCAAGCACGACGGGTAGAACGCGGAACCGTTGGGATCTTCGCCGGGAGCGCGGGCGGCTCGCCCGCCCGGGGCGTCCGGGCACGAGTGGGCGAGACACCCGCGCTCCCAGGCTGTTTGTCGGCCCCCGCCTTGACAGCCCGAGTATGATGAGCGACAGGCAAGCGGTTGGCATGACTCGGGTAAACGGCGTTCGAGGTGAGGCTGGCCATGTGCGTCGTTCGTCAACGGTGGATCGTGTCTCTCGTCGTCGCGTTTTTCCTCCTGGCGACGCTCATGCCCCTACCAGGGGAAGGGATCGCGGCCGGGAGCGGCCAGTCTCCGGCCGGCGCGCTCGTCGCCGGCCGGCGGCGTCCCAGGCGCCAGCTCGTCAACCAGAGCGCTCGTCCCCCCACCGATGCCCAGTGTCGGGCCACCCTGAACACCCCCGGCTACAGCCCCCAGGAGATGCGCCGGGCCTATGGCC
>JBOGTX010000632.1:0-2434 GCA_050695695.1 Chloroflexota bacterium | reverse complement strand
GCGGTGGCGGGGCGGCCCGTACTCGCGGCACATCCCGTGCCGACGAAGCAGACCGAGCAAACGGGGGATGACAAGGTGCAACCGTCGACCGGAAAGTTCCGTCTGACCGAGCGTTCGCCGGATGACCGCGCCTGGCGGCCGACGAATACGATCGTTCGCGGTCGGTCCTGGACGACTTTCGAGAAGGTGGGGCTGGCCGGAAACCGGGAACGCGATCGCGCGACCGAGCTCCTGGCGGAGAATATCGAGGTAGGCCGCTCCGACCGGGCGCTGGTGCTCAACTGCGGGTCGGGGCTGGTCGGGGCGGTCGCCGCCACGCTAGCGACGGACGGGCAGGTGGTGCTCGCGGACGCGAGTCTCGTCGCGGTCGAGGCAGCGCGGCGAACGCTGGCGGAGCTTGGCGTGGGGAACGCGGAGATCTTTCACAGTGCCGGCGCCAGTCACCTCCCGCGACCCCGCGTCTTCGATCTGGCCGTCGTCCGGATGCCCAAGGGGCGCCGGCCGACGACTCAGCTCATCTGGGACGCTTTTCGGCTGCTGCGACCGGGCGGCCGATTCTACCTCGCCGGGGCGAACGACGAGGGGATCCAGTCGGCATTCGAGCGCGCGCGCCAGCTTTTTGGGAGCTGTCGTCTGGTCGAGTACCGCGGAGGGTGTCGGGTCGGGCGCGCGATCAAGGAAGAGTCGCCGGCCGACGAGCTGACCGGGGATTTCGCGAGTCCCCTCCTGGACCATTCGACGTTCCACGCCTTTCAGTGCGACGTTCGTGGCCGATCCTATCAAGTTCGTTCGCGGCCTGGCGTCTTCTCGTGGGAGGGCCTCGACGCCGGCTCGCGTGCCTTGATCGAGGCGATGGAGATTGGCGTGCGCGACCGAGTCCTTGACCTTGGCTGCGGAACCGGAATCGTCGGCGTCGTCGCGGCGGACCTGGCGAAAGCGGGCGAGGTGTACCTGGTCGACGCCCAGGTCGATGCCGTTGCCTCGACAGAACAGACAATCCAGGCAAATGGGCGACCGAACTGCGTCGCGCGAGCGAGCGACTCGATCTCGGCGGTTGGCCAGGCGCGCTTCGACGTCGTGGTGACGAACCCTCCCTTTCACCTGGCCAGGGGTACCGACTACGATGTGGCGAGCCAGTTCATCGTCGACGCCGCGCGGGTGCTCCGGCCGAGCGGACGCCTCTACCTCGTCGGCAATCGGTTTCTCACGTACGATGACACCCTCCGCCAGACGTTTGCCTCGGTGCGGACCGTGTTAGCCGACCCACGGTACCGAGTGTTCGTCGCTTATCCCCGCGCGACGTCGACCACGTTGGCGTGAGGGAGTCCACCGCACAGAATCGGCGCCCAGTCGGGGCGGTCGAAGGGCGAGTGGTAGATTCCGCCGTCGGAGAGCACCGCGAAAAGGCCGCCCAGATCGTCGAGTGTTCCGCTCCGCGCGACGAACTGCTCGACCATGCCGGCCAGCGGCACCGCGAGCCCATACCCCCACGCCGACCAGGTGCTTCCGGCGTCCTGGCTTCGTTCGACGCGTCCCTGGTGGCCAACCTTGAGGGCGGGTCCGGCGAAGATGAGCGCCGGGTGGGACGGCTGCTGGGCGAGCGCCCTGGTGTAGTCCGTGATCACCCGGCCCCAGGTCTTTCCGCCGTCGAACGACTGATACACGCCGCCACCGGTCGCGGCGAAGACGACAACGCCGCCGTTCGCGGCGAGCAGGACGTCGTGAACGTCGGCGTCTACGCCACCGTCGAGCAAGGTCCAGGTATCCCCATAATCGTAGGTAGAAATCACGCCACCCTGCTCGATGCCCGCGTACAAGCTACCGGGCAGACCCGGGACCGCGGCGATCGCGCGCACCGCCCCGGCCCGGGGCGAATAGGGAAGGAACCACCGTTCGTGCCCCGGTAGCTGTTGGATGCTCGTCAGCTCTTGCCAGGTTTGGCCGGCGTCGACACTGCGAAAGATCGCGGCCGGCTCGGTCCCGACGAAGACGCGGCTCGGATCGGTCGGGTCGACGAGAATCGACCGGACGTAGGTATCGGCGAGTCCGGCGTCGCGCGCTTGCCAGAGAACGCCGCCGTCGGCCGAGTAGTACAGGCCGCGGCCGTAGCTGCCGGCAAAAATCTCGCAGGGGCGGCCCGGCCCATGCGCCAACGCCGTGATCCGACGGCCATTGAGCCCGGTCGAGACCTGCTCCCAGTTGCCGGGAATCCGTCGCAGGACGATGACGCCATCGTCGGTCCCAACGGACATCAGGTATTCGCTCATCGTCGCCTCCGGCGAGGGACCGTTGCACGCGGCGAGCCAGGTTTTGCTGTGACTGGTCTCAGGATTGCCGATACCTGCCGGTGCGGCAACGTGATAAGATGTGTCCCACCAACGGCAAGCCCCCCTCGTCTGCAAACAATGAATGGAGTGTGATGAGGATGCTGGAG
>JBOGTX010000631.1:0-6991 GCA_050695695.1 Chloroflexota bacterium | reverse complement strand
TGCCTCTTCATGTTCGACATTGGCACGACGTCGCGAACGGGAAAAAGCGTCTCGGCAATAGTGGGGATGCCAGGATGATGACCCACGAGTACCGGGGTCTGCAACCACTGCTGGCAGCCCACGTTGCGATTGTCGCCGCTGTTCGTTCACCAGCGAACGAACACCCAACCAGCGACCGGCCAGAAAGACATTCCCGACGACTCCGACCTGGATCACAGCCGCGACCCAGCCGGGGAACGTCGTATTGGGTTGCTAGGATATCAGCAGAAAGTTGTGATTTGGTTGAGAATCCGTGAAGAAAGGATTAACCGTGGACCTGCTCAGCCGACTGAAATCTCTGGCAGGTAGACGCGGCGCGAGATGCTGCTGGTCGTGGCGCCCTTGTAGCGACCGGACCAGTACGTGGTGCGACTCAGGTAGGCAGTGGCGGCGGCTTGCCCGGTTAGTCCGTAGTCTCCCGTGTAGTCGAGATAGGTGTAGCCGGCGCACTGGTGGGGAGTCGCCGGTTCGATCTGGGTTCCTTCGTGCCATTCGTTGAACGAGACCACCGCGACCCCCTCAGGCTTCTGGACGGCTAGCCACGACCACGACGCGTCGTAGCTGTGTCCGCTCGATCGCGGAACAATCGTCGGATTGGTGACCCCCGAGACCCGAGAATTGTCGAACCCGGGACAGGCCGCGAAGATGAGCAGATAGTCCGGCGAGCGGGGGAGCGCGACGTTGTACGTCGTGCTCGCGTCGTAGTAGCCGTAGTTGTACAAACCGTCCGCCCCGGTCCAGCCGATCTGCCCTCGAACGTCGGCGTCCGCGAACAGCTTGCTATCGTCGGTCCGCACCAGGATGATCGCGTCAGCCGAGGTCCCGCGAAGGGATCCGATCGCCGACGACCAACCCTGGCCGGACGGCTCGTAAACGAAGAACAGGCCGCGCGGCTGGCGCGATGGACCATTGATCGTCGGGCGGACGACGCGAAAGAACGCCGGATCCGTGCCGTAGCGCGCGTAGAGACTGGCGATGTCGTCGACCGTCGACCAGGGAGTGCGCCCCGCGTAGGGCTCGATCTGAAAACACGCCTTCAGGCCGCGCGCCGCCACGCGGCTCATCACCGCTCCGGCGGCGACGTCTTCGTAGCTGCCCTGTCCCCACCACGATAGGATCAGGACGTCGATCCCGGCGGATTTTAACCAGGCCAGGTGCTGATCGATGGTGCCGAGCGGGTCCATGCTGTCGTACGGACCCAGCGCGGGATACGACGCGGCGGCCAGATTATCCCACGGATCATCCCGATTGGGGTCGCCGCCGTTCCAGTGTCGATACGAGGGAGTACCGGCATACCAGGGGTAATAATGAATGAACGTCGTGGCAGGGAGAAGCCCGGGCGTCTCGAAGGGGGCGGCTCGAATCGGCCTTGGGCCGAGCGAGAAGAACGTCGAAGCGACCGTGGCGCCGAGATATTTCGTGAACCGCGCCCGGCTTGTCGCAAACTGGCGGCTCACGCGCGAATCCACGCTCGAGGCCACGCCGGCGACTCCGCGACCGGGCAACCGAAGGCTAGCCACGATAGCCCGGGCGCTGATTCAGGCTTGCCTGGCTGGCGAGGCGTCGGCGCGACCGCCGCCGCGAGCCGACAATCCGCTCGGTCGCCAGGAAGGAGAGCGCGTAAGCGCCCATGATCGCGGCCAGCGCGATCAGCGCGAGCGGGCGACGAAAGTCGGGGCTGGAGATCGCGACGAATCCGATCGTGACGAGCGCCACCACCAGGCCCACGTCGATCATCAATGAACCGCTCACCACCGCCACTCCGGTCCGCGGACGTAAGAATCTACGTCCAGCTTACCGGCCCCAACCGGCGGTCGAGCTAGGCCATTCGGTCAGTACTTTTGGGCAGGCCGTCTATCCGCGCGCGCAAGCCCCGCCGAGTGCTAAACGACCGGACAACGGGCTGTCGGCCGCGCCGCGAAGGCTTCGGTATTGACGATCCTGGTGTGGTCGCCGTCCAGGTAGCGGGTGATACTTTCGACGACCGAGTCGACGAACCGACGGCAGTTGGCCGCGGTGACCCAGCCAATGTGCGGCGTGAGGACCACGTTGTCCAGCATCGTCAGCGGGTGCCCAACCGGCAGCGGCTCGCGCCCGTACACGTCAAGGCCGGCTCCGGCGATCGAGCGCTGCTGGAGAGCCTCGACCAGCGCCTCCTCGTCGACGATCAGGCCACGAGCGACGTTGATCAGGTACGCGGACTGCTTCATCAAGCCAAGGTGGTGCCGCGTCACCAGTCCGCGCGTCCGGTCCGACAGGCGGGTGCAAACAAAAACCGCGTCCGCGCGTCGAAACAGGTCGTCGAGCGACACGTACTCGACCTGGCTCTGAGCGGCGCGCTCTGGCGTCAGCGTCGGCCCCGCCGCGACGACCCGCATCTGGAGCGCCTGACCGAGTCGCGCCAGACCCCGGCCGAGCCGCCCCAGACCGACGATGCCCATCGTCCCGCCGCCGAGCGCGACCGTCGGCGCGACGTCCCAGCGGCCTGCCCGCACGTTCCGGTCGTTCGCCGGAATCTGCCGGGCGAGGCCCAGCAGGAGGCCCAGCGCGAGCTCGGCGACGGCGTCGATCGAGTCGGGCAGCCCCGGCCCTGCGCTCACCGCCACGCCGCGCGCGCTCGCCGCCGCGACGTCGACGTTCGGACTGATACCTCCGGTCTGCACGATCAGCTCGAGGGCCGGCAGTGCCTCGATCACCCCGGCGTCGAATCGAGTGCGCTCCCGATTGAGCACCACGATTCCGGTGTCTGCCAGGCGCGTGATGAGATCGGACCGATCTCGGGGCGAATCGTGCTGAATCTCGAGGTCCACGCGTTCCCGCAGACGTTCGAGGCTGGGCACGCCCGGAAAGAAGCGGTTCCAATCCTCCAGGACGACGACTTTCACCAGTCTTACCTCCGCTTACCACGGATCCGACCGAGCGCGCGCCAGGCGCGGGCGCCCCATCGACACGCATGATAATCACTTCACCCCTTCGCGATCAACGCCTGCTCGGCCTGCCGGGCCAGGGCGAAGCAGATCGCTTCGAGGCGCTCGGTGAAGGCGCGGGCGTCCTCGCCGGCCGCCTGACGGATTGGCGGTCCAAAGGCGATCGCGACCGACCCGCGTTTGATCGCGACCGGAATGCCGGCAATGACCGGCCCTTTGAACCCCCTGGGAGGCTCAGCCGGCACGAGCCGCTCGGAGCCAGCCAGGCCAAACGGAACGACGACCGCGTCCAGCGCCGCGGCAAGCTGGGCGACGCCGGTCCGAAAGCGCGCCAACGGATCGCCGGCCCGCTCGAGGCTGGACGTGACGTGCCGGCCCTGGGGAAAGATCAGGACGGCGTTGCCGCGCTCCGCCAGTCGCGCCACGCCCCGGAGACTGGCCTCGCGCCCGTGGTACTGCTGAAGGGGATAGAGCCCGAAGGCGAGGGTCGCGTAGCGCCCGAGGATACCCGCCTGCCCGTAGCGGACCGAGCCCGCCGCGACGACGAGTCGACGGGCGAATCCCCGGGCCGGCGTCTGGGCCAGCGCCGCCTGCACCAGCAGCAGGTCGGCGTAGCCACGGTGGGTCCCCGCGAAGATGACCCGCGGGGGCAGGCTCCCCAGGTGCTCGTCGCCCAGGACGCTGAGACGGGTGACCGCTCCACGAAACAGCAGATCGAACGGTAGGCCAAGGAACCGGAAGACGCGTCCCCAGGTGTAGGGCCAGAGTGGCATCTCCCAATCGTCGCCGGATCGGCTCCGGTCGAGGGTTTCCCCCGACGGGGAGCCGTCGCCGCGGGTCAAGGTAGCCCGCACCTGCTCGACCGTCAGGTCCAGGCTTAGATCTCCGTCGTTCACGGTCTGGCCGGTCTTCTCCTCGAGGAGCAGCGCGAGCTCGACCAGGCCGAGGCTGTCCAACCCGAGCTCACCAAGCGTCTGCCGATCGTCCACTCGCGAGGTATGGCTCGCCGCCGCGATCGCCTGACCGACCGGGTCGTCCGCCGCCCGGGCGCTTTCGACCGTCACCGTCGTGCCCCGGTCTGGCGCCGGCAGCAGGTGGCGGCGCACCTTGAGGGTCGACGTGCGCGGGAAGTCCCCGGAGTCCGACGCCCACCACGACGCGGTGGCGACCCGCTGGTGCTGGGCCAGCCGACCGTTGGCCCAGGCGACGACCGTCGTCAGTTCCGCCGGCTCGCCGCTCCGGTCGGCCGGAATCAGGTAGGCGTGGAGGGTCGCGCCGCCGCTCGGCGTCGGCACCGCGACGACCGCGGCGTCTTTGACGGCCGGGTGCGCCCGCAGCGCGTCCTCGACGTCCTCGGGCCAGACGTTGACGCCCGAGGGCAGGACGATCAGGTCTTTCAGTCGGCCGAGCAGCCAGATGTTTCCCTCGAGGTCGATCCGCGCCTGGTCGCCGGTCGCGTACCAGCCGTCGGTGAGCACCTCGGCGGTGCGCGTCGGGTCCTTCCAGTAGCCACGCATGACGTTCGGGCCGCGGGTGATCAGCTCACCCTCCGCGCTCAGTCGCGCCTCGACGCCGGGCAACGGCTTGCCAACGCTACCAATCGGCGTGCCACCGGGAGTGCCGGCCGCGACGACCGGCGAGCACTCGCTGGTGCCGTACCCCTGAACGATCCGCACCCCGATGCGCTCCCACTGCCGCTGCGTCGCGGGCGCCAGGGCCGCGCCGCCCGAGGCGATCAGCCGAAGCTGTCCGCCGAGCTTCCGATGGACCATGAAGAACAGTTGCCGTCGGCGCTCGATCGACAGGCGACCGGCGAGCGCGTTCAAGCCACGGTAGACCGGACCGGGGAGCTGGGCGCGGAGCTGTCCGTCGAGCGCCTGGCCCATCATGGTGAGAAGCTGAGGAACGGCGATCATGTGGCTGATTCGCTGCTCGCGCAGGACCCGGACGATGTCCGTCCCGCGTCGGCTCGGGATGTAGTGGATCGCGGCTCCCCTGGACAGGGGATACAGGAGCCCACCGGTGAGCTCGAAGAGGTGCGAGAGGGGCAGAATGCTGGCCAGCCGGCAGGTTGGGTCGAGCGGAATGCAGCTCTGGAGCGCGCTCACCTCGAAGCACAGGTTGGCGTGGGTGATCATGCAGCCCTTGGGCTGACCGGTCGTGCCCGAGGTGAAGAAGATCGCGGCCAGGTCGTCGGGAGCCGGGCCGGGGTTTCCCTCACCCCCTTCCCCCTCTCCCAGGCGCGGCTCCCACCATTCGACGACGTTGTCGCGGTCCTGGGCCCAGACGGGGCGCTCGCCGTGGCCGGCGATGATCCAGCGCGGCTCGACCGAGTCGAGAATGCTCACCGCCGCGCCGGCGTTCATCTCGCGGTCGAACGGAACGACGGTCGCGCCGAGCTTCCAGAGCGCGAACAGGTAGACCGGCGCCCGCCAGGAGTTGGGAATCCAGAGCACGATCCGGTCGCCGGCTTCGATCGACCAGGTTTCGCCCAGATCGGCCGCCAGGCGATCGACCAGATCGAGAAGCTGCCGGCTGGTGAGGGTTTTCCAGCCCAATCCCTGCTGCCCGCCAACCGCCACCGCCGTCGGATATTCCCGCGCCCGCGCCTGGACGATCTCGTACAAATGCTTCAGCATCTGGCTTCCTCTTCCGGTCACCTCTGAGTAAGGCTATCAAATCCAGGTTTTGATAGGGATTCTACACGCCGACCGGGGCATCATTGCCGGCTTCGAGCGCGGCCCGACGCACGTTCACCCCGGCCAGCAGCGCCGCTCCGATCAGAAAAAAGAACACCTGCGATAGGATGGCGATCCGGTAGCTGCCGGTGAACTGCAGGGCAAGGCCGTAAAAGAGCGGCCCGAGCCAGCTGGTGCCGCGGTCGCTGATCTCGTAGATGCTGAAATACTCCGCTTCCCGGCCCTCCGGGATCATCAGCGAGAAAACCGAGCGACTCAGCGCCTGTGCGCCTCCGAGCACCAGCGCGATGACCGCCGCCATCACGAAGAATTGCAGCTCGGTGTTCAGGAAGCCGTAGGCGTAGACCAGCGTCCCGGTCCAGATCGCGAGGTCCACCAGAATCGCCAGTTTGCTCCCGATCGCCTTCGCCACCAGGTTGAACCCCAGCGAGCCGAAGAAGGCGACGAGCTGGACCATCAAGATCACCGTCGTGAGGGTCGAGATCGAGAGCCCCAGCGCCTCCTGGCCAAACTGCGCCGACAGCGTGGCCACGGTGTGAATCCCGTCGGCGTAGAGCAGGTAGGCGATCAGGAAGCGCAGCGTTTGCGGGTATCGATGGAGCGTCGCGAGCGTGCTCTTGAGCTGGATCACGCCCGAGACAAGGCGCGCCGCGCCGTCTCCGGCCGCGTGACGCGCCTTCGCGGACGGCAGGGTCAGCAACGGGATCAGCGCGAAAATTCCCCACCAGAGGCCGGCCGAGGCAAGGCTGACCCGCACCGCCTGGCCGGTGCTCAGCCCGAAGCGGCCGGCCTGGGACACCAAAACCAGCGTCAGCGCCAGGAGCAGTCCACCGCCGAGGTAGCCGAGCGCCCAGCCGATCGACGACACGGCGTGCCGACGCTCGGGTCGGGCCACCGCCGGCAAGAACGCGTTGAAATAGATGACCGCCGCGCCGTAGCAGACGTTGCCGAACAGGAAGAGCGCGACGCCCAGGCCGTAGTTCGACCCCTGGAGTGCGAACAGGCCGATGGTCGCCAGCACGCCCAGGTAGGTGAAAAGGGCGAGAAACTGCTTCTTGCGATTCGAATAGTCGGCCAACGCGCCCAGGAACGGCAGGAGAATCACCTGGAGCAGCACCGAGAGCGACACCGCGTAGGGGAAGAGCGAGCCGGCGGCGACCTTCAGGCCAAGCGGATAGACGAATCCATCGGCATCGGCGGCCGCCCTGGCGATCGTCGTCAGGTAGGGACCGAGGAAGACGGTGACGACGATCGTCGAGAAGGCCGCGTTCGCCCAATCGTAGACGCACCAGCCGGCCTGGGCGCGGCGGTCGTCCACCGCGGCCA
>JBOGTX010000630.1:0-1634 GCA_050695695.1 Chloroflexota bacterium | reverse complement strand
GAGCTGGACCTCGATCAGGTGAACGCGGCAAGCGCGGCGCTCCGGAGCCGACCGCGCGACGCCGACGGGCGGGTCGAGCTGGCCATGGCCGATTCGCTCTGGGTGAGCCCGTCGTTTCAGTTGTCACCGGAGTTCGTTCGCCGCGTCCAGCGCGCCTACGACGCGCGAGTCGAACCACTCGATCCGGGCGATCCCGGCGCCCTCGCCCGGGTCAACCGCTGGGTGAGCGACCAGACCCGAGGCATGATTCCCCGAATCGTCGATCGTTTGCCAAATCTGGCCGCCCTCCTGGTGCTCGACGCGATCTACTTCAACGGCCGCTGGCGGCAGGCGTTCGACCCGACCAGGACGCGCGACCGGCCATTCCATCGACCGGGTGGGAACGACGCGCCGGTGCCGATGCTGGCCCAGGCCGGCCGCTATCCGTACCTCGCGGAGCGACTCTTCGAAGCGGTCGCCTTGCCCTACGGCGACGGGTCGATCTCGCTGGACATCTTCCTCCCCCGACCTGGGGTCGCCATCGGATCGCTGCTCCCGGCCCTTGATGCCGAGCGCTTCGAGGGCTGGGCACGGGCGTTGTCGCCGCGAGAGGGCGACGTCGTCCTGCCGAAGCTCGCGCTGGGCCAGACCTGGGATTTGCGCGGCGCGCTGGAGCGTCTCGGTCTGAGCGACGCCTTCACCCCGGGCCGCGCTGATTTCCGTGGGATCAGCGCGACCCGCGGGCTGGCGATCGGCGACGTGAAGCACCGGGCGACGATCCAGGTCGACGAGGCCGGCACCGTCGCGGCCGCGGCGACGAGCGTCGGGATGGTCTTCACGGCGATGCTGCCGATGCCGCGACGGTTCCACGTCGTCGCGGACCGCCCATTCGTCTTCGTCATCCGCGAGCAGCCGTCCGGGGTCGCGCTCTTTCTGGGGGTCGTCGTCGATCCAGGGGAGGCGTGAGCGCCGAGGCACGATCGGCGGGATGAGGGGCGTCACCGCTCTGGCAAGCGTGCCAGTTGACAGAAGCCCCTCCTGTATGGTTAGCTGGGGCCATTGGCCTATGCCCGGTCGCACCGAGAGGATCCCGCCGGCCGGAGGATGTCCATGCGTCCCCGTGACGTGATGATGGGATACGGGGTTGCCGTCCTGGCGACCGCGGTCGCCCCCCTCCTGTCGCTGCTCTTTCGTCCGCTGTTCACCTACAGCCCGTCGGCGCTTTTCTTCGCCTGCGTCGCGGTCAGCGCGCGCTTTTACGGACGAGGGCCGGGGCTGCTGGCGACCGTCGCCTCGGTCGCGGCGTTCGCCGACGTCATGTTTTACTCGCCGTTCGCCGTCAGCGCCACGCCGTCGCTGCCCCTGGTATCGCTCGTCGAGTTCATTCTCGTCTGCCTGCTCCTGACCTACCTCAGCGACAGCCTGCGCGCGGCGCTGCGGCGCGCCCAGACCAACCTTTCGCTCCTGGATACGCTCCTGGCGTCGGCGCCGGTTGGCATGGGGTTCCTGGACCGCCAATTTCGGATCGTGCGGATGAACGACGTCCTCGCGCAGCAGGACGTGGCGACCACTTCGAGCGCGATCGGGCGCCCGACGCGCGAGCTCGTGCCCAAGCTCTGGCCGGCAATCGAGCCGCTCCTCCACCAGGTACTGGC
>JBOGTX010000629.1:0-12372 GCA_050695695.1 Chloroflexota bacterium | reverse complement strand
GTGCTGCAGCACGATGCTCCGACAGATGGCGAGGCCAAGTCCCGCACCCCCTTTCTCCCGTGAATCGGAGGCGTCGACCTGCTGAAACCGTTCGAAAATCGTCTCGAGCTTGTCCAGGGGAATTCCGCGGCCCTGATCGGTCACCCGGAACCAGAATCCGTCGGCCCGTCGCTCGCCGGTGACCACGACGCTTCCCTGCTCGGGCGAGAACTTGATGGCGTTGCTCAGGAGGTTGGTCAGCACCTGGATGATCCGATCGGAGTCGACGAAGAGGCGCGCGTTGTCCGAGAACGCCTCGAGCCGCACGCCCGCGCTGTCCGCCAGGGAGCGCATCACGTCGCTGGCCTGAGCGACCAGATCGGATGCGTCGCAGGCGCGTTTGTCCATCGTGACCCGTCCGGATTCGATCCGCTCGATATCGAGAATGTCGTTGATCAGGCGAACCAGACGATCGGTGTTCTTGACCGCGATCTCGAGCATCCGTTTCCCGCGGTCCGGAAGATCACCCAGCAGGCCGCTGGCGAGCAAGCCGAGCGAGCCACGAATCGACGTCAGGGGGGTCCGGAGCTCGTGGCTGACGACCGAGATGAACTCATCCTTCATCTTCTCGACCAGGCGCCGCTCGGTCACGTCGCGGAAGGTGACGACCGCGCCGACCACCTCACCGGCTTCGATAATCGGCGTGGTGGTGTATTCGACCGGGAAGCTCGTGCCGTCCTTCCGCCAGAACACCTCATCGGTCGTTCGCCGGGGCTGGCCGTCCCGGGCCACCAGGCAGGAGGGGCAGTCCTGGCACGAGTAAGCTGTCCCGTCCGCGCGGGAGTGGTGAATCAGCTCGTGCATCGACTGGCCCACCAATTCGTCGACGCGGTAGCCGGTCAGGCGCGCTGCCGCCAGGTTAACGAAAGTCGAATTGCCGTCGCGCCCCTGATCGAAGATGCCATCGCCGGCCGAGCTGAGGATCAGCTCGATCCGATGGTGCAGCCGATCGAGCTGCTGGTTTCGGTCGGAGAGGGCGTTCACCATCGTCGCGAGCGATCGGCTCAGCCCTTCGAGCTCGTCCCCGGTCGCGATCAACGGAATCTCCCGACCGGTGCCGCCCGCGATTTCCCGTGCCGCGTTCGAGATCCTCTCGATTGGACGAATCGCGATGCGGGTGAACAGCCAGGAAAGCAGGATCGTCGTCAGGATCCCGAGCAGCACCATGGCCAGGGTCGTCCAGAACAACGCCAGGCGATTTTGGGCGAGGTTGAGATCCGGTGACGCGACCGCGACGAAGCTGTTCGCGGAGTTCACCGAGTCGCCGAATCGCCAGGCGTAGACCGCGCGCAGGCTTCCGTTGACCGTGCCAAATCCGGCGTAGACGCCGGGCGAACGCTCCACGGCCCGGGCGAGCTCGGGATCGACGGTGGCACCGACGCTTGAGCCATCCGGGCGCAGCGCGAACGAGGGGAGGCTCGTATCGTGGCTAATCGCGCTCAAATAGTCGTCGTTGGCGCGTCGGCCGGTGATGACTGCCCCGATCGTTCGTCCGTCACGCTCGATCGGCGCGAATCCGCGAAGGGCAAGCCCGAGGTAGCCTCCCTGCTCCAGGGTGCTATCCGCCTGCCCGCGCAGGGCGATCCGCAAGCCATCCAGCGCGTCGGCAAGGTAGTCCCCACTCTGGCGGGGATTCGACGTTCGAATCAACACCCGCCCGGCCCCGTCGGTCACGGTGACGTCGAGTCCGTTGAGCTGGTACGCCGCCTCGGTCGTCAGGGCCATCAGCGCCGTCGAATCGCCACGCGCGATGGCATCTCCGTAGCGCGGGTCGAGGGCGAGCGCCTGGGCGGTCAAAAGAAGCTGGCTCGCCTGTTCGTCGACGATCGCCTGTGCCGCCCGGCCGCCGATCGCGGCATCATTCCAGGCGCTCGATCGTGCCGCGTCCTCGGACGTATAGGTGCCGAACACGCCCATGATCAGGACCGGCACGAGAATGGCGAGGGCGATCGTTCCGATGATCTTATCGCGAAGGGTCAACCGAGGCCGACGGAACGCCGGGATGCGTCTGCTGCTTCGTACTCCGCCGCTCTCGGGCGCACCGCTCCCCAGGGAGACCGCCTCGGCCACCACCGACTCCTTCCCACCGCGCGCTGTTACCGTTGTATCATCGGCGGCCCAGGATCAACAGGGGGCCAGGGCACACTTTGGGGATGGGCCGAGTGTCCTACGAGCGGCTGGTGTCATCAGTCATCGCGGCCACGACCCTTTGCGACCCGAGCTCGAGGCTTGACCATTGACAGATTGGTACGCTTCTCCGACGATAGGAGTGGATCCTCGAAAAACCGATGAGCGAGGAATGAGTAGGGTTTACGTGTTCGCGGACGAGACGGGTGACTTCAACTTCGGGCATGGGCCTGGCGCGTCGCGCTACTTCATCCTCAGCACGGTGACGCTCGCGGACTGCTCGGCCGGCCACGACTTATTAGAGTTGCGCCGACAACTCGCCTGGGAAGGTGTGGAACTGACGGATCCCTTTCATGCCTCGGAAGAAAGGCAGGCCGTCCGCGATCGTGTTTTCCAGGTCCTCACTCGCCATGACTTCCGCGTCGACAGCACGATCTTCGACAAGCCGAAGGCCGATGCTCACCTCAGGGTCGATGAGGCCACGTTCTACCGTTACGCCTGGTACGCCCACTTCAAGTACGTGGCGACCCAGGTTGCGGGAAGCGACGACGAGATGCTTCTCGTGGCTGCATCGCTTGGCACGAAGAAAAAACAAGCTGTGTTCCACCAGACTATCCGTAGCGTCGTTGCCCAGGTGGCCCCCGCGTGCCGCGTTCAAACCGCCTTCTGGCCAGCCGCGACTGATCCGTGCCTTCAAGTGGCCGATCACGGTTGCTGGGCGGTTCAACGGAAGTGGGAACGGGCAGACAATCGCTCCTACATTCTGATCGCGAAGAAGATCGAGAGTGAGCTCGACCTTTTCCGGTTCGGGACGACGACCTACTATTGAGAAAAGAGGGAGGCCGGCTACCCGAGCGTTACCGCTCGGCAGAGCCCGGGGGCTCTTGTCACCGGCCGAAGACACCCAAAGGACTCATGGAGGGGATCAAGATATCTCCATATGGAGATCGTACGGATATGATACCACGAATGGAAAGGCGCGACACCTACCGACCTGGCCGGAAAGGGGAGTCAGATGCCCGAAAAGCTTACCCTATTCATGTATCAAGCGTGGGCCGATCTCGACCACGCGGTTGATGGGTTGACGCCCGAGCAGGCAACGACCCGCTATGACGGTGGCAGCAGCATCGCCTGGACCGTCGGCCACGTCACCACCCAGGTGGATTCGTGGATCAACCTGCGCTTCCAGGGCCTGGCGCCGCACCCCGCGTTCGACCGGGCCATCTTCCGGACCGGCGGGAACGGCGAGGCGACGGACTGGCCGGGGATCCTCGTCGGCGTGCGCGACGTTCGCGCCTCGGCGAGGCGGTTTCTGGAATCTGACTCGGCGCTCCACCTCGATCGGGTGATCCCCTACGACGGGGCAGTTGCTCACCTGCGCTCGACCGGACTGCGCCTGAGCTTCGCCCTCATGTCGATCGCCGCGCATCATTTCCAGCACGTTGGCGAGATCATCACGATTCGCTCGCGCCTCGGTCACGTCCAGGCTGACGCTCAGGGCTGGGGGCGCGCGTTCAGCTGATCGCCGGTGGCGGGCCGGCAAAGCGGCTACCAGCGCTGAAACGCGGGATCCCAGCGGGCATCATCAGGCACCGAACCGTCCAGAAGCGGATCGAGGAAGCTCCTTGCCTGCTCGTAGCCAACGGAGAGCTCCGGATCGACGCCCACCTCGGTTGCCATGCGGCGAAATGGCACCTGCCACTCCGGTGGGGGCATTGGGAGCATTGACGGGAGTTGTTGACTACCCCGCGCACTGAACGTCGCCCGGAGCGCGGTCCGCAAGCGGCTTGCCTGGAATGGGAAAAGGGTGCCAATGAGCAGAAGGTCGATGAGATCCTTGACCCGGGTACTGACCTGGCCACCCGCGTAGGTCCGAGTGTAGGCGTGGAGCTTCTCGGCAACGTGCTGCTCCAGAGGCACCGTCGGAACCTCGGCCGGTGGGATCTCCGCGAAGCTCAGGAGATCCGGGCCGCGCAGAATGTCCGGCGGACCCGCTGGCGGGTCGCCAAATCCGACATCGATGGTGACGTCTTCGAACGGACGGCCGTCAACGTGAGCGGTCAGGTGGTAGCGCACGGCGGCGCCGCCCCGCGGGGCGGCGAGCTCCGTCGTCCGCTGAATCGAGAAGACGAAGTAATCCCCGAGATCCACAGTTCGGGCCTCGCGGAAATCGGCGGTCGCCGCTTGTTCGTCGTCCAGGCGGCCCAGGTCCAGATCCCGGGTGGTGCGGAACGTCGGCCCGACCCGGTAGTGCAGGGCCACCGCTCCCTTCAGAATCCAGCGCTCCGGTGCCACGACCACCAGACGCGCCAGCAGACGGTCGAAGATCACCAGCTTGCGGAGCCGGACCAGCGGAATCGCCGTCTGCTCGGACTGTCTCAACAGGCGCCGCTCGAGAGCAGTACGGAAGGCGCCCGCGCTTGCGTATCTCACGCGGCCACCTTACCCAGAGCGCCAAGGACCAGGCCGGCGACGCGGCGGCTCCGCTGGCTCACCGCCCGGCGCATTTCTTCTTCGGTCGCCAGCCCGCGCTCGATGGCCTGGGCAACCGCCAACTGGATCTGCTCGGGGTCGGCGCCTTTCTCGGCCGTATCCAGAATACTCCGCGTGGCCGATGTGACGACGATCCCCTGACGATGTTCGCGTTCGTCGGGACCAATCGGTCGGTCCGTCGTATGGACCTTCACGCCCGGAATCGCCGGCGTTTTGCGCCGCGACCGCGGAACGGTCAGATGAACCGCATCCGGGATGAGGTCACTCAGGTCGAGCAGGTCCAGTGCGCTCTCGTGCGAAACCACCGCCGTGTCTTTCCCGATCGTAAGCCAGGCCGCGAGGACGTGCTCACGCGGGAAGGACGGATACTCCCGGATGCGATAGAGGCCGTGGCGGATGTGGATGAACCGCCCGGTCTTCGCATGATGCGCCAGGAGCGCGCGGCTGAATCCAGCGCTTTGAGCCTGCTCGGTCGTAAAGTAGCCAGCCTGTCCCGAGGCGACGTTGAAGAGGCCGAGTCGGTCCGGTTTCTCGGCACGCTCAGGCGACTCGTTGGTACTCATTCTGTCTTCTCAACGCTAAATAGTATTTGACATTTTTGCCATACGCAAATATGATACCACGAATGAAAAGGGCCTGTCCCCAGCAGGAAAGAAGGAGACAGATGCCCGACAAGCTTATCTTATTGATGTATCAAGCGTGGGCCGACCTCGACCACGCGGTGGCGAATCGTCACTCCCAGATCAGCCCGCCGCCGCTGGTGCTGACCGAGAGGCGCAGCGTTTTCTGGCCGGCGGCGTCGACCAGGTAGAGGCCAACCTCGCCGGCGAACGCGATCCACCTGTCGTCCGGCGACCAGACCGGAATCGGGGAGTCTTCCTGAACGTGGGTCAGGCGGCGCGGGTCGGATCCCGACGGCGAGACGGTCCAGATCTCCCAGGGAATCCCGTGCGCCTCGGCGATCGCCGGGCCGAAGGGGCCATCGGCCGGGCGCCGGATCGCCTTCCCGGGCACGCTCACCGGACCACCGACCGCTCCGAAGGCGATCCGACTGCTGTCGTGGGCAAAGTGCGGCGCGCGCGCGTAGGTATACTTCTGGTCGGCGAGGATGTCGCGCGCGTTGGTCCCGTCGGCGTTGCCGACCCAGAGCTTCGTCGGCGAGCCTTGCTGGTCGACTGTCAGGTAGGCGAGCGACTTCCCGTCCGGCGAGGCCGCCGGGGTCTGCGCGTTGGCCACGACCGTGACCGGCGCTCCGCCAGCGAGCCCGACGCGAGTCACGTCGATCTTGACCCCCTGGTACTTGCCGTTGACGTACTCGGTCGTCCGCAGCGTGGCGAGGATCGTCCGCCCGTCCGCGCTCCAGCACGGCTCCTCGAAGCTGGCGCCGGGCTGGGGATGCGCCAGGACGAGGCGCTGGCTTCCGCCGTCGAGGTCCATCACTTTGAGGTCGCTGCCGCCGAGGTCGTTCTCGTCTTTGGGCAGGACGTAGTAGGTAAAGGCGACCTGCTTGCCATCCGGGGCAAGGGTTGGCGACGCCGCGAACGAACCCTCGGGGAAATGGGTCAACGGCGATTCGTGGAGGGTGCCCAAATCGAAAACCGAGAAGTTGCCGTTCCGGGTAATCAGCAGCTTTCCCTGAACCGGCGACGCCGTCGCGGTGGGCAGGTCGATCGGGGCGATGATCGTCGGCGCGGGCGGTGGGTTGGCGGAACAGCCAGTCGCGGCCAGCGCGGCGACCAGCGAGACGCAGGCCCGACGGCGGCTCAGGCGAAGCCCCGGCGCCGCGCCCAGGGGGTCTGCCTGATTCCTGACGCGGTCCGGTCGCTCATTCTTCACAGTGAAGTGATTATACCGCGCGTCGGCGCCGACGTGCCGCCGGCATTGCCAATTCAGCACCGAACGTGTAGGGTAATCGCCGAGGTCGAAGGAGGAGGACAACCAGTGGCCAGGCCCGAGCTCGCGCTCCAAATGTACACCGTCCGCGACGACGCGCGGTCCGACTTCGCCGGCACGCTGCGCAAAGTGGCGCGCATCGGCTATCCGGCCGTTCAGTTGGCCGGCTACGGCGGCCTGTCGGCCAACGCCCTCAGGTCACTGCTCGACGGCTTTGGTCTGAAGGTCGCCGGCTCCCACATCGACCTGAGCGCCCTCGAAGGGTCGCTCGACGCCGAATTCGAATACAACCGCGCGATCGGCAACCGGGACCTGGTGTGCCCGGCCGCGCCTCGCGAGTTGCGGAGCAACGCTGACGGCTTCCGAACGCTGGCCGGCAAGCTGAACCTGATCGGCGAGCGCTGCCAGGGGGCGGGGTTTCGCCTCTCCTACCACAACCACGCTTTCGAGTTCGAGCGGTTCGGCGCGACGACCGGCCTGGAGATTCTCCTGTCCGAGACGCGGCCCGACCTGGTCGCCTGGGAACCGGACGTCTACTGGATCGCCTTCGCGAAGGAAGACCCGGCCGGGTGGATCCGTCGTGACCCGGGGCGTTGTCCGATCGTGCATCTGAAGGACATGACGGCCGGGGATAGCCCGACCTACGCCGAGGTCGGGGAAGGAATTCTCGACTTCCAGCCGATTTTCGAGACGGCCGCGGACGCCGAGTGGTACGTGGTCGAGCAGGATACCTGCGCCCGGCCGCCACTGGAGAGCGCGGCGCTGAGTCTGAAGCATTTGCGAGAGTGGGGAAAGTAGGCGATGAACGACGAAGAACGGTACCTGTTCGACCTCATGGGATACATCGTCGTCGAGGACGTACTGAGCCCGATCGAGCTGCGCGAGCTGAACACCTTGATCGATCAGCGCGACGCCTGGGGAGCGTACGAGCGCGAGCACCGAGGATCGACCGTCGGCCCGAACAACCTGCACGTCGGCCCGCTCCACCAGTGGGAGGAGCCTTTCCGCCGACTGATCGACTATCCCAGGCTGGTGCCCTACCTGGTGGAGATCATCGGCGCGAAATTCCGCTTCGACCACGGCTATGCGATCTTTATGAAGAGAGGCGGCTCCCAGCACCGTCTGCACGGTGGCTCGACGCCCTACGATCCGGCCCAGTACTACCACTGGCGGAACGAGCGCATGTACAACGGACTGATCGTCGTCTCCTACGCCCTTGGCGACGTCAACCCCGGCGATGGCGGGTTCGCGGCGATTCCCGGCAGCCACAAGAGCAACCTGCCCTGCCCGAGCTACTTCAAGACGTTCGAGAAGACCGGCCCCTGGGTCCAACAGGTGCCGCAGAAGGCCGGCTCGGCGGTTGTTTTCACCGAGGCGCTCACCCACGGCACCTGGCCCTGGACCGCCGAGACCGAGCGCCGCTCGCTGCTCTACAAGTACAGCCCGGGGCACATGTCCTGGTCGACGAAGTATCCGACAACGGACGACGTGGCATCGGCCGACTGGTCGACGACCGCGCGACGGATTCTCGAGCCGCCGCACGTCCAGGAGCGCGCGAAGGTCGTGGACGAGGTCGGCTGAGGACCGGCCGCGCGCCAAGCCCGGTACGTCTATTGCTAAGCCACGGTTAGCACCCGTCATTTCGGTGGCTTGGTAGGTGGCTCGCCGATGCTCTCGCGCCGCGAAGCTCTCGCGCTACTCGGAAACCTCGGCACGTTGGCGCTGCTCAGCGCGTGCTCGGGCGGGCCGTCGGCGCGCGCTCCCGCCCGAGGCGCGTCCCTGGCCTCGGTGGCGGACGCGCCGACCGCTACCGAGGCCCCGGCCACCCGGACGAAGCCTCTCGCGGTGGTGCCGCGAAACCGCACGTTCATTTCGATCGGCGTGGGCGGCGAGGCGCCGGAGCGCTTTACCGACGTGGAGATGCAGAATCCGTTTTTACCGGCGATCACCCGCAGCGGCTTCCAGGTCGTCATGGAGCCGCTCTTCTATTACAACCCGTATCATACCTCCGCGGTCTGTGGCCCGGCCGGAATCGTCGGGTGCGACCAGGGCGAGATTCCCTGGCTCGCAACCAACTACGCCTACAACGCCGATTACACCAAAGCCGTCGTCAACCTCCGCCAGGATGTGCTCTGGAGCGACGGACAGCCCTTCACGTCGCGCGACGTGGTTTTCACCGTCAACATGCTCCGCGACAACGCGCCGGGCCTGCGCTGGTCGATCGACATGCGCCAGTGGGTCCAAAGCATGACCGCGCTGGACGACTACACCGTCGAATTCTCACTCACTCAGCCCAACCCGCGCTTCTTCTTCAGCTACTTCATGAATCACGAGGACTTCGGCATCCAGATCGTCCCGGCCCACATCTTCGCCGGTAAGAATCCCCTGACCTTCACCAATTACGACCTTGACCGCGGCTGGCCGGTGGTCACCGGGCCCTACCGACTGGTCTATTCCGACGCGACCCGCAAGGTCTGGGATCGTCGGGACGACTGGTGGGCCGCGACGACCGGCTTTCAACCGTTACCGGCGCCCGAGCGTCTGATCTTCCTTCCCGGCGCCTCCGAAGCCCAGATGATCGACCTGATCGACCGCGACGAGGTCGACACGACGCTCAACGTGAGCTGGGCCGGCATCCAGAACACGCTGAACGGCAACCAACAGGTTTCCACCTGGACCGGACGCCAGGCGCCGTTCGGCTACGTCGACTACTGGGTCACCGGTCTTGGCTTCAACGACAGCCTGGCGCCCTTCAACGACCCGGAGATGCGCTGGGCGATCGACGCGGCGATCGACCGCGACGAGCTGGTCGCGATCGGCTACCACGGCGTCGGGCAGGTCGCGCTGCTGCCCTACCCCAACTTTCCGGCCCTCCAGCCGTACCTGAGCGCGGTCTCGGATCTCGTCCAGAAGTCCGGGGTCGGGCAATTCGACCCCATGAAGACGGCGCAAATCCTCCAGGCCCGGGGATACCGCCAGGATCGACAGGGATTCTGGAATCTGGGAGGAAAGCGGCTGGCGCTCCCGATCGTCACCCTCTCGGTGGAATACGACATCGCCAGCGCCCTGGTCGAGCAGCTTCGTCGAGCCGGCTTCGATACATCGCTTTCGCTGCCCGCCGACTACACGACGCCGATCCTGGACGGAAGCGCCCGCGCCTACGTCTACGGGCACCTCGCGAGCACGCGCGACCCCTATTACTCGATGCGAATTTACGAAAGCCAGCTCGCCGCGCCAGCCGGCCAGCCGGCCGTCGAGCCGTACCGCTGGCAAAACAGTCAGTTCGACGCCATCGTCGATCGAATGTCGACCGTCGCGATGGGTAACCCCCAGCTCATAAGCCTCTTCCGCGACGCGCTCGGCATCTGGCTGCCCAACCTGCCGGACATTCCGTTGGTTCAGTTTTACCACCGAATTCCGGTCAACACGACCTACTGGAAAAACTGGCCGGATGCCACCAACCCCTACATCAATTCCGCCAACTGGCACCGGACCTTCGAGCTCGTCCTCCTGAGCCTTCGCCCCGCGTAGCGGACGCCGCCAGACTTCGCCGCGCCGTTCAAATACGAAGTGCACGCGCGGCGCGGGCTGCCGCCGTTGACAGCTCCCACGGTAGGTTCTATAGTGGGCCGCGGGCGTGCGGAAGAATAGCGGCCGCGCACAGCGCGCGCGAAGAGGGGCACGATGGCAATATTGGACGTGCGTCGCGTTGCCCGACCGCGGGCTGGACGGCCCAGTCATCCCGCGGAATCTGCTACCCTCAGACATCAGTTGAGAGATCCGGCGGCCGATGCGGACGGTGGTGCTCTCCTCGGGCTCCTGCGCACCGGAACGCGGTTGGATGCACTCCAGGCGAGCGCTCCGCTCGTGCGCGCCAATGTCCAGTTCCTCCAGGCGAGAATTGGGAATCAGGCCGTCCAGCGCCTCCTGCGGGCGGGCTCGATAAGTCTACCGAGGATCCAGCGCAATGGCACCGGCATCGCCGCGGACGAGGCTTCGGATCAGTACGTCGGCGAGGCAAGCAGTGTCATCACCGACACCGAATGGAATCGGCGCAATCCCAAGCAGCGCGCGCAGGACCTGATCTCCCTGGCGAGTCGTCGGCTGGAAGCGCTCGGGATGCCAAGAATTACCGGCGCCCTCGGTTTCAACCTGTCGGGCGGGACCAACGCCGCGTTCATCCCGGCGGTCTGGTTCATCCAGATGGCGGAGCGCATGGTCACGGATGACCGGACCGCCGAGGGACGCGCCCGGCTGGTGGCGGCGATCTATCACGAAGCCCGCCACGCGGAGCAGTACTACCGCGTCGCCGCGATGCTCGCGCGTGACGGCGGCAAGGATGCTGGAACGATTAAAGACGAGCTCAAGCTAAGAGCCGACATCGCGGAAGCGGCGGCGAAGGACGGAGCGGAGCAGGCACAGCGGAAGCGGCCCAAGAAGGGAACGGCACTGGCCGGCGAGGCGGAGCGACGCCAAAAGGAAGAGGCTGGCTGGCATCAGGCGATGATGCTGTACCAGGTAATGTCCCAGGAAAAGAAAAAGATCGACGACGAATACGATGCCGCGCAGCGGGATTACAAGCGCGACCCCACCGACCAGGGCATCCAGGCAAGATACCGTATGGCATGGGATCAGCGCCGACAGGCTTACATTATGTACCAGAAGACGGCGGTCGAGCTCGACGCCTGGGCAATTCAAGGGCGGGTCGAAGAGAAGCTTGGCTTCACTGCCAATACCCTCGAAACCGAAATGGAAGACATGGCGCGCCACGAGCGTGATCCCCGACTGGCGAGCCGCACGAAGCCGCAAGGCCCGCAAGAGAAGGCGGTGGGCACTCCATCGGTCGCGCTGGGTGTTTATCTGACTGCCCCGACCATTCAGTCGCCAACGCCGATACCGTCGAGCGCGACGACGAACACCCCCACGGGGATCGGGAACCCGGGGCGCTCGCGCCAGCGGATCATCCCGCCGGTCCAGTCGCTCGTCAATAACACGAACACGCCGTCCCTCCCGGAAGCGACGACGGACGCGCCTCCGCTGGCGAGCCCGACCTCACCGTCGCCGCTGACGCCGCCCACGCTCACCCCGACCGGGATCGGGAACCCGGGGCGCCCGCGCCAGCCGATCATCCCGCCGGCGCGGACGCTCGTCAACACGAACACGGGGATCGGGAACCCGGGGCGCTCGCGGCAACGGATCATCCCGCCGGTCCAGTCGCTCGTCAACACACCGTCCCTCCCGGGAGCAACGACGAACACACCCCGGCCAGACCTCCCCGGGAATTCACCGACCCCGGACGCTCAGCCGTCAAGCGTGACCGTCTTCACCAAAGACACGGAGGATCCTCTGAACCTACATCTGAAGCGCATCCAGCGCCATGCGGTGCCGCCAGAACTTGATGAGGTTGTCGCTGACGCAAAGCAGGATCGGGGGAACGCGAAGGAACCGGACGAGGACCACCGGTAGAAGATTGACCGAGTCGTCAATCAGTTCGTGCGGTGCGTCCCGAAGCGGCTCGGCACGCTCAATTACTGACTGATGCGTGACGCGTGAAACGTGATGGGGTCGAATTCGCCGAGCCGGGTTCACGTTTCACGGGTCACGCTTTACGTCTTCGCGCAGCGATCAGTAGGTTCGGCAACCGGTCTTTTGAACAACGTACCACGACGAAGACGATCTCCCACGATCTTGACGAGTCCCACGAACTTCCCGCGGACTTCTCCCACGGCGGTCGCCTCGGTCGCGAATCCCCGGGGATGTCGGAAATCGTTGCGCCACTGGCCTGCCTTTTCGGTAGAATGAGAGTGGCTGGTCGGTGGG
>JBOGTX010000628.1:0-3182 GCA_050695695.1 Chloroflexota bacterium | reverse complement strand
ATCGCCGGGTGTCCCATCAACGCGTTCTCCAGCTCGACCGAGCTGATCCACTCCCCGCCGGACTTGATCAGGTCCTTGGCGCGGTCCTGGATCTTCACCGACCCGCGCCGGTCGATCGTCACGATGTCGCCGGTCTTGAACCAGCCGTCCTCGGTGAAACGGTCCTCGGACCCAGGGCTTTCGTAGTAGGCGCCGGCGATCCAGGGGCCACGCACCTCGAGCTCGCCCATCGTCGCGCCGTCCCAGGGCAGCAGGCCGGCCTCGCCCCGGGCGCGGATCTCGACGAACGGCATCGGCGTGCCCTGCCGGGCGCGGTGCGCGTAACGCTCGTCATCCGAAAGATTCGCGAGGTCGCTCGTCAGGTTCGCCACCGTGCCAAGCGGCGTCGTCTCGGTCATGCCCCAGGCGTGCAACACTTGAAGGCCGTGACGCTCCTGATAGCCGCGAATCATCGATTCCGGGGCGGCTGATCCGCCCACCCCCATCAACCGGATGCTGGAAAGGTCGTACGTCCCGGGGTTCTGGTCGAGCACCTGGAGGATGCCGAGCCAGATCGTCGGCACGCCGGCGGTGAAGGTCACCCGCTCGCGCACGAAGAGGTCGAGCAGGCTCAGCGGGTCGAGGTAGGGTCCGGGAAACACCTGCTTCGCCCCGATCAGCACGCAGGCGTAAGGAATTCCCCAGGCACTGACGTGGAACATCGGCACGACCGGGCAGACGACGTCGGTCTCCCGAATCCCCATCGCGTCGACCATCCCCAGCAGCAGCGAGTGCAGGGCGATCGAGCGGTGCGAATAGAGCACCGCTTTGGGGCGGCCGGTCGTGCCCGAGGTGTAGCACATCGCGGTGGCGTCGTCCTCGGCGGGCTCGGGATAGCGGAAGGCGCTTTCGTCCACCTCGGACAGCAAGCGCTCGTAGCTCAGCATCCCCTCGGGCGCCGAACCGTCCTCGGAGACGACGATCACCCGGCGCGCGCCGACCTCTGGCGCCACCCTCTCCCAGAGCGGCAGCAGCGTCTGATCGACCAGGATGACCCGGTCGTCGGCGTGGTTGACGATGTAGCTCAGGTCGCTCGGATGGAGGCGCGGATTGATCGTGTGAACGATCGCGCCGCCGCAGGGTACGCCGAAGTAGGCTTCGAGGTGCTGATGGTGGTTCCAGCAAAAAGTCGCGACGCGGTCGCCGGGCTGGACGCCGAGCTCGCGGAGCGCCAGGGCGAGCCGCTTGGCGCGCCGCGCGACATCGGCGTAGGTGCAGCGGTGAAGGCTCCGGTCCGGCAAGCGGCTCACGACCTCCTTGGCCGCGAACAACTGCTCGGCGCGCCGCAGCATGGCCGGCACGGTGAGCTGGAAGTCCATCATCAGACCCTTCATGGCAACCCTCCCCGACGGGCAAACGATTGAGATCCAGGGTAGGAAGGCGGCGCAGTGCGCCAGCTTCCCGAGAGAGGTTCAGTCGGTAGTATATGGATGTCGTGGTATGGCGTCAACGCGGCCGGCGGAGTGGATGCCGCCGTGGCGCATAGTCTGATCTCGACGACGATGTTGGCGGGCTCCGCCTGGTGCGTCTGCCATCGCGGCTATCCGCGCTCGACCGATACCGGTCCAGCCGGCCGGGATGTTCCTTGGGGCTGGCCAAAGCGTTGCACGTGTCGGGCCAAGAATGTATGCTTTCGTAGGCACCTACGTAAGCATACATTTAGACACCGGACAACCCGACATTTCGGAGGCTGCATGGACGCGCACGACCGACGCCAAGGTGCGCTCACTGCCATCGATCGGATCATCGCCGGCGAGTTGGCCGGCGACCTCGAATCGCAGACCCTCGATTTTAAAGAGGAAGGTGGCACCGTCGATCGGAACGGCCTTCGCGTGGCGATCTCGCCGCACCACGAGCCAGCCGCACGGGCGCTGGCTGAAGCGGCATCGTGTTTCGCCAACAGCCTCACCGGTGGACTCCTGATCGTCGGCGTTGACGACAAGCGGAGCGGCCCGGCGGCCTTTGTCGGCACCCATCTCGATGTAACCTGGCTGCGTGAGCGTATCCACGCGCTCACCCAGCCGCACCTGGCGGTCGATGTGATCGAGGAGATGACGGTCGTGGGAAAGCGCCTCTACCTCATCAACGTCGCGCCAGCATTAGAGGAGATTCGATACGAGGGAAAACTCCACGCGCGTTTCGGGCGGCGCTGCGATGAACTCTCCGGCGATCTGTCCCGACAGCTCCTGGAGAGCCGCCGACGTTACGACTGGTCGGCGGAGCCGTCCGGCTTGCGCCTTTCCCAAGCACTGCCCCAGGCCATCGAGCTGGCCCAACGGTACTATCGCCAGGAACATGGCCGGACGCCATCAAGCGTCCTCGCGCTGGCGGTGCAACTGGGCATCACCCTGAACGACGAGGACGATCCCGTTCTCAATAACGCGGGAGCACTCTTGCTCTGCCCGTTTGATCCGGGCCAGGTCCAGATCGACGTCATCGTCACCCGAGCCGAAGGACAGCCATCCCGCGATCGGGTTGAGCGTCAAGCTCCGCTCCTCACCGCCCTCGATGATGCAATGGCAACGCTCAATGCCACCTTCATCCCAAATTACACCATCGTCGGACTGCAACGCCGCGAGGTGCGCGCGGTCCCGCAACGTGCCTTCCGTGAGGCGCTGGTGAATGCCATCATGCATCGGGACTACCGGCTGATCAACGGTCGGGTGGTGGTCACAATCCTGGGCGACCCCGCGACGATACTGAAGGTTCGCTCTCCGGGAGGATTCCCGCCGGGCGTATCTGCCGATCGGTTGCTGAACGTTCCCTCGCGTCCTCGCAATCCGGTCCTCGCCCACGTGCTGCACCTGCTCGGCCTGGCCGAGCGGGAAGGCATCGGCGTCGACACGATGTATCGGGAGATGTTGCGCGATGGACATCCATCCCCAGAGATTGTCGAGGATGGCGGCGACGTTCTCTGCATCCTGCAAGGCGGTCCGGCGGTCGAGGCCATTCGCTCTTTCTTCGATAGCCTCGATCCGACAGATCCAGACCTCGCGGAGGATGTCCGCGTCCATATCGCGGTTGTTCAGCTTCTCCACGCGACGCCGCTGCGTCCGGAGGCTCTCGCGGCGGTCGCGCAATGCACCCGTTCGGAGGCGCTCGCGACCCTCGACCGACTCGAACGCGCGGGGGCGTTAGAACGC
>JBOGTX010000627.1:0-4131 GCA_050695695.1 Chloroflexota bacterium | reverse complement strand
GCGGGAAAGTCGGTGAACTGACCCCTCGCCTTTTCGCGGCTTTCGCGGTGTTTCGCGCTCTTCGTGGTCCAAACGTCCCTCACGGCGAGCGCCTGTCCGACGCCACATCGGAAGTTCGGGGGGTTTCAGGTGGTTCGCTCTTCTAAGGAGACAAGAGAGTCGCCGGGCACTTGACTGATCTGACGAGGTGGATATAATCGGACTGATCCGGGCACCTGGCTGGTGAAGCGCACAACCCGGAGGCGCGCTCCATGATCGACATGATCGATTGGATCACTCCTGGCGATGCCACCCGGTCGACCGCTATCGGCGCCGTCTGGAAGCGATTCTCCTGGTAGCTCGTTGGGTCGCGGTTCCCCTCTGCCTGGCGATGATCCCGCTCCTCCCGAAGTCCCCATCGATCATCCTCGGGCTGATCGCCGGTGGACTGGCCGCCGGAAACCTCGCGATCCTGATCTGTCTGCGGCGTGCTTCTCGTCCCCGCTGCCTTCGCGTCATCAGCGCCCTGGCGACCACCCTCGAGTGGCTAGCGGCGCTGGGCATGGTCTTCGTCAGCGGGGCGCAACCGATGAATCCGGTTCCGGCGGTGCTGATCCTTCTGATTCTGATCGACGGGTTACGGTTCGGATTGATTGGCGTGGCCGGCGCGACGCTGGGGGCGGAAATCGGGTCGGGCGTCGCGATCGTTCGGCAGGTGATCGCCCTCGCGGTTCTCGCGCCGGACGTGGGAGCGATGGTCCTTGCCCGCTGGGCGGTGATCTTTCTGGCGGCGGGTCTGGTCATTGGACTGCTCGTTTGGAAGGGCCAGGACTGGCTGCGCCAGGAAGCGCGACGGACGACAATGTCTTCGTCATCCTCTCCAGCACGGCCGCCGGTCTCCCTGATCTGATCAAAGTCGCCGAGGGTCTATCATAGAAGCACGTCGCTCGGTGGCAGGGCACGAGATGGCCAACGACGGCGGTCGAGCCACGTCGTTGGCCACCTCGTGCCTTTTTCGGGCTGGCCGGCAAGCCAGCCACCCTATCGGCTTTTAGGCTGACCCCAGGATCCTTACCCGCAATGATTGCCATCCCTGATCAGAAGACCGTTACCTTTTTGCCCTCACCGAGATAATAGAAGATGTAGAAATTGCGGCGCACGACGCACTGGCCCCAGAGGTTGCGATGAAGAGCGAGATGACGCACACGTCCGGCCATCGGGAGAAAGAGTCCATCAACCTGGTAAACCTCCAAACAGGCCAACCTTCGGACGATGGTGGCGCCGTGCATCGGATCCGTCAGGACTGCATGGACTTCGGAACCTGCTACCGCGAGTACGTCCTTCGCATCTATCGGTACTTCTATCGACAACTTGGAAACCAGGCCGATTCGGAGGATCTTACAGCAGCTACGTTCATGAAGGCGCTCTCGAGCATCAGTCGGTACCGGGAACAGGGCAGCTTCGCTTCGTGGCTTTTCAGTATCGCTCACCACACGCTCGCCGATTATCAGCGGCATCGTCACCATGAGATCGGTCTGGACTCCCTGGCGGTCGCTTTGCCTGACAATAACCTACCAACCGAGGCCCAAGTGCTGCGAGCTGAGACATCTCGTCTGCTGCACACTCTTATCCAGCAGTTACCTGCTGACCAGCGGGAGGCGTTAGCTTTGCGCTTTTTTGGGGGACTACATATAGCGGAGGTAGCAACGGTTCTCGGCCGAAGCGACGGCGCGGTGAAGATGCTCATACACCGCGCCATTGAGACGCTTAGGGCCGCCTATCCCAAGGAGGAAGAATCGTGAAGCCCACGCCAGGTAAGACGGAAGCGCTCGATGGGTTTATTGACGAAGTTCTAGGCGGAGTGACAACTGCAACCGGCCAAACGGCGGCAGTCGATGTCGAGACCAAACGTATCGCCCACCTCCTATGCTCTCTGAGGGAGGCAACGCCGATACGTCCTGCGTTCATCAATGAACTCGGAGAGCGACTGCACGAGCAGGTACTGGCACCTTCAGTCTCCAGCGGGCGGAGCCGGACATCGAAACACCGGCCGAACCTGCTGGCATGGTTACCCACGTGGGCACGCTCATGGTCAATCCGGGCAACGGCCGCCGCGCTCATTGCCCTCGTCGTCGGATTTGGCGCCGCGACATCACCGGTGGTGGGGGAGCAGATTCACCAGATCGCCTGCTTCGTGCCAAATTTAGGCATCCGAAATTGTGGAACACCGGGTCTTGTGGCAACCCAACCGGTCTCGGTTTCTCACGGCGGAAAGATCCTTACCGTGCAGGCAGTCCTTTCAGGCGGGGGGGAGACCATCGTCAGATTTGAAATGAGCGGGTTTGCCGACCAGTCCAGCGTAGCCGCTCATGACGCGGCGATGAACGCCGTGCGTCAGGTGCACGTCACCTTGCAGGATGATCAGGGGCGAAAGCTCACGCTTCTGGATCAACTGGGTGACAGCCTCATCGGAATCCCACGGATCCCCGGCTCGGCCCAGTATTTCTTTGATGAACGATTTGGTCCGCTCGACTCCTCCGTTCGATCAGTCCTGATCTCTGTCGATGGCCCTCCGTCGATCGGCAGATGGACCATTCGCGTGCCGGTCAGCACGGTCTCGCAGACCGGGCTGTCCCTAGCCAAGGGCGGCGGTGATAGTCTAAGCCTTCACGGTGTCACCGTCCGGATCACAGACGTCGCGGCGAATCAGCAACACACCGTCGTCGAATTGGCAGTCGATGCAAAATCAGCCGGAACGTTCGTTCGCTCCGTCGGCGGTCCGGGGAACTCACACCAGTTAGTCCTCCGAGACGACAAAGGCCAGACCTATTCTGAGATGCCATCAGCAGGAAGGTTCTGGCCGGAGCGGAGCGGAACCTACACCGACGACGTCGTTTTCCCGCCCTTGGCGCCGGACGTTCGGTCAGCGCAGGTGATCGTGCCGTCGGTCACCATCGAGAAGGTCGTCGGAGCAACGACGTTTACGGTTCCTCTCACTGGCGCGGTGGAAGACAAGCCAATAGCCATCGACCGCGAGGTCACGCTCGGTCCATACTCATTTCGCGTCGTCGACGCAAGAGTTGAGAACCGCGACTTCTTTCAGCGGCTTGGGAACTGGCTGTCCTTTGACCTGAGCGTTGGCAGCCTGAAGGGAGGGGAGCTACTCATCGGTCCCGGTCGCACCGTCTCCGTCAATGGGCGTGCGGTACCCCTGGAATGGAAGTCCGACGCCCAGGGACAATGGACCACGATCGAAGTTCCGCTTCCGGAGACCCCCGCAAGCAACGTCAGCATCACACTTCAGAACGCTCAGGTGGCTGTCCAGGGCCCTTGGCGGCTACGCCTCACGCTGCGGTAACGACGTGCAGAGGCGGATCCTCGGCGTCAAACCCGTATGGGCAATCGGTGTAGTCGAGGCAGCCGAGGACGCGACGAGCGAGGTTTCCCCGAGGGCGCTGGCCGGTGTTGGCAGCTTCCACGGTGCTATCTTCGCGGCGTGGTTGTTTCGGATCTGGCACCAGAGTGAGGACGTTGCCCATCGTCGGCGTTGTCCTCACTCTGGTGAGGGACGATCCTCCAGTCCGTGCGCCGGTGCCCGAGGAGTAAGCCGTCGCCAGCGAGACGGGCGTATTTTCCCATCGAGATTCGTGGAACCCTTCCCCTCGAACGGGCGTTATACCGATAACAGCGCCAAGCACCCGTCGGCACCCCTTGCGTTGACAAGGACGTGGTGACTGTTCGTGTTGCCCTTTGCGATGCGCGGCAAGGCGTGGTCGGCTGTGGAGGAGGAAACCGTGGATCCTGTTCAGCGTCGCTCGCTGAAGCGCGGATCCTTCGGGATAATCGTCGCGGCCGCCGTGCTGGCGCTGGCGCTTGCCGGGCTCGTGGCCGGGGTGGTCCGGCCGCCGACCGCGCGCGCCCAGCAGGCCCTCGGCAAGGCGCGGGCGCTCGCCGGCGACGCGGCGGCGGGCGGCGTCAAGACCTTCGTGCTGTCCGAGGAGACGCGTTCGCGCCCCACGGCACGCGTCAAGGCCGAGGTGGGATCCACCGGCGACGAGCAGCTCCGCAGCGAATCGCGCCAGTGGTATGAGGCACCCAACCGCTGGCGAATCGAGACGACGGGGACCGCGACCCGACCGGACGGGCAGGAGA
>JBOGTX010000626.1:0-2121 GCA_050695695.1 Chloroflexota bacterium | reverse complement strand
GACGATCATCCGGGGCCGCAGCGTCAGGAGCGTCTCAAGAACGGCCGGCGCGCAACCGGTGCGCGATGGGTCCAGAATCACCGCCTCGGGCTTTCCGTCGATCGATCCGAGCAGGTCCTCGGTCCGGCCGGTCAGGAAGCTGACGTTGTCGACCCCGCGAGCGTTGTGCTCGGCGTCCAGGACGGCGCAGCGGGCCTCCTCGATCCCGATCACCCGCCCGGCGCGTTCCGCGACCAGCAGCGCGAATGTCCCCACTCCGGAGTAGGCATCGACGATGAGCTCGCGCCCGGTGAGATTCAATCGATCGAGCACGAGAAGTCCGAGCAGGTCAGCCTGGCTGAAATCTCCGGATCGATCGGCGAGCCAGTCCGCCAAAATCTCCAGAGGCAGGGCGCGCCGGTCGGTCCGAGTGTTCACCTGGAAGAACGAAGGCTGTGACACCCGATATCGGCGGCCGAGCAGAACTTCCTCGTAACTCTCCTGGCCGGTCGCCAGATCTGGAACCGCCAGCCGCGGCGCGATCAAGTACTGGCCGGTTCGGCTCCCGTAGCGTACCACGACCTGATGGGCGCCGGCGGCCGCGCCTTGCAGCCTTGGCATCAGCGCCACGATCTCCGGCTGCATGATCCGACAGGCGTCGATCGGCAAAAGCTGGCGACTCTGGAACCGAGTGAAGCAAAGCTGGCCCTGTGGATCCAGCGAAAAGCGGGCCTGGTTGCGGTAGCTCAAGGGATAGGCAGCGGCGATGGTCGGACGGACCGGCGCGTCCGCCAAATGGCCAATCCGCCGAAGCTGGCGGAGGACCAGCTCGGTCTTCCAGCGCACCTGTCCCTCGTAGGCGAGGTGCTGCCACTGGCAGCCACCGCAGGCGCCGAAATACGGACAGGGCGGCGCCACCCGCTCCGGCGACGCCGCCAGGACGTCGACGACCTGCCCGCGGGCAAACCGGCGACGTGCTTCCTCGAGTCGGATCACGACCCGTTCGCCGGGCAGGCCACCACTGGCGAAAACCGCCAGGTTCTCGTCGGTCCGCCCAACGGCACCGCCGAGGTAGCTCAAGTCGGTCAGGGATAACTCGAGGTGGTCTCCGGGTTTCACGTGGGTTCCTTGGACATGGGGATTTCGGTCCGGTTCCGGGCTTGTGCTTCCACGACCATTCAAGTATAATACATCTGTACGGGGCGTAGCGCAGTTTGGTTAGCGCGCAGCGTTCGGGACGCTGAGGTCGGTGGTTCGAGTCCACTCGCCCCGACCCTTTTTTTGCATCGCCCGGGCACCCACGGTTAGCGCGGCATTGGTGTAAGGGCAACACGTCTGCTTCCCAAGCAGAAGACTGACGGTTCGAATCCGTTATGCCGCTCCATCCCCCACCACGGCCATCCCCCACTCGACCTACCCTCGATGGATTATTGCAATGGGCCGGAACGCGGGGTACAATGCAGGAAGAGGCCCGGGAGCAGCGGAAAGCGGCCGGCCCGGACCGAGGGGGCCAGAATGCAGAGATTCTCACGAGACGACTTCCCGCTGCACGGAGAGTCTGGCCGGCGGGACTGGATCGATCCTACCCGTTATTCCGTCATTCAGCGGTTCTTCCTCTCGCGCCTCGAACATCTGGTTGCGCTGCGGCGGAGCCCCGAGTTGTATTCCGAATCGTGGCACACCACCCTGGTCAACCGCGCGGTCTATTCGACCTACCGGGATTGCGTCGCGCTTGGCCTTGCCGAGGAGGCTCGTACCCTTCTCAAGGGCGAAGAGCGATCGCCGCGTAGCTCGGCGTCGGCGTAGGGGCGTTTTCCCGCCAATTCGAGCCCACTGGGCACAGGACACCGAGATGAGCAAACAGGCGATGCACGCGGTCCTCGACCGCGCCTGCAAGGATATGCGGTTCAACGTTCGCATGATCGACGACCCCGATCGGGCCTTGAACGATTACGACGTGACCCCCGAGGAACGCGAAGCGCTGAAGAGCTGTCAGCGGGACAAGCTCGTCGCGGTCGGGCTCGACGAGCGGATGACCGCCTGGATTCCCTGGCAGTGGGCTCCAAAGCGGCATTCGTAGAACCCTGGGCCGCCAATCAAAAAGCCAGGGCTGGCGGCGCGGTGCGCCACCAGCCCTGGCTT
>JBOGTX010000625.1:0-1514 GCA_050695695.1 Chloroflexota bacterium | reverse complement strand
CAAATGGCGAGGGGGCGAGGGGGTGAGGCCACGTCTCAAAACGACCGCCGTCCGGCGTGGAAAGCGTCGGCGAAGCGCCGGGTTAGCTCGATGTAGGTCCGGCCAAACTGGACCGTGTCGGCCACGTCGCTTCCCTCGCTGAACTCGTTCCAGGTCTCGACCGCGGCGATCGTCCGACCGGCCCGCAGCGCGGCTTCCAATTCGCCGGTGTAGTAGGCGCCGTTCCGCCGATCGACGTCGAAACAGTTGCCGGCCAGCCCAGTCTTGCAGTACAACGTGTTGCTGAACCCCGGGCCGACTTCCGAGACGCCCAGCCGAGGGTCCTGGTTGAACCCCGAGGGCGCGGCGCCCCACGCGTACAGGTTGTCCGACTTCATCACGACCTGAGGCTGAACTCCCTTGGATTGGTACCACTGCCACTCGCGGACGATGTAGGGTCGCAGGCCACCGAAGTCCCGCGCGAAGTGGTCGGACAGGTAGTCGAGCGACGATTGATCGTACTTCGAGACCCACTGAGTGTCGTAAAGCCAGACGATCGGATGACCGTCGATCGCCGCCCAGTACTTCGGCGGAATCCGCGAGTAGAAGTCGCGCACATTCACGTAGAAGTAGGCTTTGCCGTCCGGCGTCGTCAGGTCGGCGTTGGCCAGGATCGTCGTATCGTAGAACATCCCGATCTTGAACGGATGGCCGGCCGCCGCCATCTGATCCAGGGCCTCGACCATCGGCGGGATGCCCTCGGTGCTCCAGAAGTGAGGCGCGGTCGGGTTGAAGGCGCGCCCGGGATGGCCGGGCTCGCCCCAGTAGACCGGTAGCGCGAAGTCGATGCCGGCCGCCTGCATGTCGGTGAACTGCTGGCGATGGGTGGCCGGGCTCGCGAAGGTGTACTCACCGGGATCGGGCGGCTGCTGGGCCCAGAAATCGTTCATCCGCGCCCGGCGCGCCGGATTGGTCAGATCGTGCCAGTAGAAATAGTAGGTGGTCAGCAGTGGCTGCCGCGAGCTGAAGCTGGCAAGCTGGAAGTTGGTGTCGCCGGGAGCGATGTAAGGACCCGGGTGTGCCCAGGTGAGCGGGCCGGGATCGTGGGGCGGGCCGTTCGGCTCGAGGCGCGCGGTGGGCGACACGACTGGCGGGGGCGATGGCGCCGGCGATGCCGAGCGCGTTGGCGTTGACAGCGCGGTGGGGGTCGAGGCCGGGACCACGGTATCGGGAACCGCGCGCGTTGGCTCGATTGTCGGCGTGGTGACCGGGCGCGCCAGGTTTCCTGGAGCGGATGGTGGCGGTTGGCTCGCCGCGGCCACCGCCTGACCGGAAGCGCCGGGCGCGGCGCAGCCGGCGAGCAGACAGACCGCGGCCAGCGTCATCAGGCAGATCAGCCGAATCGGTTGAGCGCGTCGCGAGTGTTTCATCGATCCTCGCATCGCGGCGACCGCGCCGCCGGTTTCCCCGTGGCTACCATTGTCGCTATTTCGCGGTCGCTTGCCAATTTATTCCGGATTCGCCCTCTTGACGGA
>JBOGTX010000624.1:0-3449 GCA_050695695.1 Chloroflexota bacterium | reverse complement strand
AGCGAAGACGGCGTCCGCTCAGGCGCAGCTCGGCCAGGTAGATCACCGTCTCGACCGCTTCGCGCTGGCAGAAAAAGAGGCGGCGGGGACGGCCCATGGGCCACAAGTTAAGGTTTGAGCAGGATTTGCCAGGGGCGCGTATGGTGTGTACCATCTGCTAGGACAAAGAACACACCGTACCGCTCGCCCACGCTCACACGCGACCACGCCTGTCCGCGCCAACAGCCCGCGGTGAGCAGCGCCGCCGTCGAGGCGCGCCTGCGCGAGTTGGTGAGTTCGCTCCCCTACGCGCTGAGCGCCCAGTAGCGGGCCCTGGGCCTGCGCAGCCGTCTGCTCACCCTGCCGGTGATGCTCGCGCTGATCCTCGCGCTGGTCTGGCGCCAGATTCCCTCGGTCGCCGAACTGGGGAGCGGTTAGGTTCCGGGGCGGTTTCGGCGCGGGGGAGCGGGGATGACCTCTCTCCCGACCTCTTCTCTACCCTCTAACCCCCTTCTCCAGGGGGAACCTTCGGCGCGGGGAGAGGAGCGACAAACAGCGGACCGGTGCACCCGGGCGATGCGTCCCGGTCGGAGGAGACCGAGCCGGGCCCGCGTCGGGGGCACCGGCCCTCCCACCAAAGCTTCCCTCCCCGCGCCGGGGAGGGATCGAGGGAGAGGTCGCTCCCGGCGTCCTGCTCCGGATACCTATCCCCGTGAGGGTAGGTAGTGAGGGAAGTCCCGGACTTCCTCCCTCACCGGTGTGCCGTCACTCCCACTTGCTGGCACATCTCCAGCACCGGGCAGGTGGAGCAGCGGGGCAATCGCGCGGTGCAGACGTGCTTGCCGAAGGGGATCAACAGTTGGTTGATCTCGACCCAGTAGCGACGGGGGAGGCGCTCTTCCAGTTGAGCCATCGTTTGCTCGGGCGTCGCGGCGTGGACGTATCCCCAGCGGTTAGTGACCCGGAAGACGTGGACGTCGACGGCGATCGCCGGCTGGCCACAGGCGATTCCCAGCACCAGGTGAGCGCACTTCGGGCCGACTCCGAGAAACGTCGTCAGGATGGCCCCGTCACAGGGCAAGACGCCGCCAAACTCGTCGACGACGCGGTCGGCCGCCGCCAGGATCTGACGTGCCTTGGCCTCGTGAAACGACGAGGCGTGGATCAGGGAATCCAGATCGCCCAATGACAGGCGCGTGAAGTCGGCCGGCGTTCGGGCGATCGCGAAGAGCCGGCGCGCCGTTGGCAGGGTGACTTCGTCGCGGGTGCGAATCGAGATGACGCAGGCGACGAGCTGCTCGAAGGGCGAGGCGAAGCCCGCCTCGGCCAGCTCGAACAACGCGGCCTTCGGAAACGGGCGCACCGCCTCACGAATTCGAGCCATCACGACGTCGATGTCGAAGGGCTGCTTCACGGTTTTTCCCTCCCCTCGCTCAGCTTCCATCACGGTTCGATGGAGGTCATCGGGAATCCTCCGCGGGCTACGGGTCGACGCGTCTGATGCCAGCAAGGTGGTCAAAGTCGCTATCCCAGCTGTAGATCTCGCTCAGACCGCGCGAGCGCAGATAAACCGCGTTATACGCGTCCGCGAACGGGATGTTCTGGGTCGCGAAAAGGTCGAGCGCAGCGATCCAGAGCGCCTTGCTGGGAAGCTGCAAACCGCGCATCGAGACAAGGTCGGTGATGGCCTGACAGATATCCGGTTTGGGGAGATGGTAACGCTTCTGGAGGGTAAAGACCGTCTCGAAGATGACCAGCGGGGAGGTGACAACTCGCTCTCGCCCCTCTTCGACGCGGGTGAGCAGGGCAAGCGCCGCGGCGGCGCGTTCGGGATCATCCCGCGTGAAATAGCGTAGCAGCACGTTCGTATCGAGAAAGCGGGTGGGCATCGTCCGCACTCAACCTCTTCGGTCTGCCTCCTCGGCAACCTCTTTTTCAAACTGCTCCCGTGCTTCGCGGAAGTCCTCGGGTCGCTCCCGAGGAGCCACGGCTCCATACCAGCGTGCGATTTTCGAAGCGGCCCGCCTGATCCTCGCGACGTCGCCGTCCAGCTCGAAGGTTACCTTGTCTCGCGGCTTTAATCCCAGGGCCCGGCGTACCTCGGCGGGGATGGTCACCTGGCCCTTCTGGGTAAGAGTAGTTTCGATCGTGGGCATGGTAATACATCCTTTTGATGTGTTGACGCTAGATACATCGTTACCATGGTACCACGTCTTTTGTCAAACAGCCGGCCTGGGGTTCATCTGCCCAATGCCTTCCCCCAATCAAGGGGCGCCGCACCGCCAGGCGGTCCGCGGATCTGCATTCCGCGCGGATCCTTACGCAAACTTCTCTTGACGCGATGGCCAGGCGGTCCTAGGATACGATCGCCTGCTCTCGGCTGGGGGTCAGGCGGAGCGACGGTTTGAGGCTGCTGCACACCGCGGACGTTCACCTGGGCGCGCCCTTTCGGATCCTCGGCTCGCGTGGCCACGAGCAACGACGCCAGCTCGTCGACACTTTTCACCGAATCGTCCAGCTCGCGATCGACGAGCAGGTCGACCTGATGATCGTCGCGGGCGACCTGTTCGACGGCCCGAATCCTCCAGATTCGCTGGTGAACGACGTCGCGGATCAAGCCGGCCGCCTGGCCGGTCAGGGCATTCCGCTGGCGATCCTGCCCGGCACCCACGATTATGCCGCCGCTGGCTCGGTCTTCCAGCAGGTCGATTTCGCGGCGCTCGCGCCCGGCTGCATCGTGTTCGACGCCGCCCACCCCTCGGTAACGCTGGGCGACGGCGAGCTGACTCTCCACGGCGTCTTTTCGTCGACGAAGAGCGTGGCTGGTAATCCGCTGGCCTCAGTGCGGCTGAGCAACGCGCCGATTCAGGTCGGCGTCGGGCACGGCTCGCTGGAGATTCCAGGGGTCGTGGAGAGCGACGACGTCCTGTTCCGGCGGGAGGACGTGGCGAAGAGCGGGCTGCGATACCTGGCGCTCGGCCACTGGCACTCGTTCGCGACCCATCGGTTCGGGGAGACCTGGGCGTGCTACGCCGGGGCGCCCGAGTTCGTCGCGCTGGACCAGCCGGGGTTTGGAGCGGTGGCGCTGGTGACCCTCGGTCCGAACGGTGCCTGCGAGATCGAACGGCGTCAAGTCGGCCGTCGCCGTTACGAGCGCCTGAGCATGCCGGTCGATGGCATCGCCGACGCCGGTACGATCGCTCGGGCAATCGAGCAAAAGGTCGATTCCGACCTCGTCCTCGAGGTCACCCTGACCGGCCAGTGCGAGGCCGGTCTCCTCGTGGACCCGCTGGCGCTGGAAACCGAGCTCGGCGGTAGCTTCTTTCGGCTGCGGGTTCGTGACGAGTCCGGGGCCGCGCTGGCCGATGTGGACCCGACGGCGTTTCCCGAGACGACGGTGCTCGGTCGGTTCGCGCGTCGGATGGCCGAGCGGATCGCGGCGACGTCGGAGCCGGCGGAGCGCGCAACGC
>JBOGTX010000623.1:0-1748 GCA_050695695.1 Chloroflexota bacterium | reverse complement strand
ACCCAGATCTCGACCAAGGAAGCGGTGGATCTCACCCTCGACGATCTGATCCCCGAGCAAGAGGTCGTGATCATCGTCACCCGTCGCGACTACGTCAAGCGCCTGCCGAGCGACACCTACCGTCCGCACGGGCGGGGGAGCAAGGGGTCGATGTCGACGGTGACGAAGGAAGACGACGGGGTTCAGCACCTGCTGGTGACCAGCACCCACCACGACGTGCTGTTCTTTACCAACCGGGGGCGGGTCTTCCAGTCCAAGGCCCACGAGCTCCCGGACGCCGGGCGCTCGGCGCGCGGGATGCCGCTGATCAACTTCATCAGGGTCTCGCCGGAGGAGACGGTCACCGCGGCCCTGCCGGTCTCCGACTTCGCCCGTGGCGGCTACTTCGTGCTGGCGACCCGCAAGGGCGACGTCAAGCGCGTCCAGCTCAAGGAGTTCGCGGCGGTCCGCTCGAACGGCCTGATCGCCATGCTGCTGGATGATGGCGACGAGCTCGTCGCCGTCCGGCGGACCAGCGGCAGCCAGGACGTGTTGCTGATCAGCCAGCAGGGCCAGGCGATCCGGTTCAGCGAGCGAGACGTGCGGGCGTCGAGCCGGGCCAGCGGCGGCGTCCGCGGGATGCGGCTCGACCCCGGCGATCAGGTTGCCGCGGCCGACGTGGTCGAGCCGGGCGCCGAGCTGCTCGTCGTGAACGAGCGCGGCTACGCCAAGCGCACCGATCTGGAGGAGTTTTCCACCCATGGACGAGGCGGCAGTGGTGTGCGCGCGGTGACCCTCGCCCCGAAGAACGGGCCGGTGACGACCGCGCGGGTGGTTGGGCTGAACGACGAGGTCATGGTCATCTCGGCCGACGGGCTGGTCCTGCGAACGCCGGTCGAAGGCATCTCGAAGGTTGGCCGGGCGGGCCAGGGCGTGATTCTGATGAACCTCGACAAGGGCGACCGCGTCGCCGCCGTCGCGGTCCTGCGTGGCTCCCTGGAGCGCTCGAACGGCCACGTGAATGGGCACGCCGACGTTCACCCGCCGCCGAACGATGAGAACTAACGATCGCTCGGGGCTTGATCTCTAGATCGCCTGCTTAAGGTGCACCGGATCGGTCGGTGGCATCCTCTGGCACCCCGGCGAAGACCTTCGCCATCCGACACGAAAAGCCGGGCAACAGCGGCGAGCCGAGCAGATCGTCCGCGCCGAGCGTCGCGGCCAGCTCAAGCGTGGCGCCGTCGCGGCGGTAGACCGTCATCGTGCGTGACGGCCAGTCGGCGATCCAGTACTCGTCGACGCCGCGCCGCGAGTACAATTTCAGCTTGACCTCGAGATCGCGCCGCCGATTGGACGCCCCCGGCGAGAGCACCTCGACCACCAACTCCGGCGGCCCGTGCAGGTGCCCGTCATGGCCGAGCGCCTCGGCCAATCGACGCTTGCTTGCCCAGATCAGGTCCGGAGCCACGTCGTCGTCCTCGGCGAAGACCAGGCCGGGGGTCATACCCACTGAACCTACTCCGGTCGCATCGCTCCAGTCCTGGAGCGCACGAGCAACCTCAAAACACACGGCCTGATGGGCCCAGGTTGGCATCCGTGACACGTACAATTCTCCGTCGATGATCTCGTACCGCTTGCCGTCGTCGGGCAGCAGCTCGAGATCTGCCGACGTCCAGCGTAACGACGTTGTCATCTCATCCTCCACCGGCGTGACCGCGCGGCTCCGACTCGCTTCCCTGCTCCATTGTACTCCGAATTCCCCTGGATTC
>JBOGTX010000622.1:0-2885 GCA_050695695.1 Chloroflexota bacterium | reverse complement strand
GCAAAATCGCGCGTTCGATCGCGAGCTCCCGATCACCGGACGCGAGTTCTTCGGCCTCGGACTCGACGGACGGCGCTGGGGCATCGGCCTGCCCAACCCACGGCGTCAGGCACGAGTCGGCGACGTGCTCGCCGCGGTCGGCGCCGCCCACCTGGCAGAAGCACCGCTCGGCCAATTATCCGGGGGCGAGCAGCAACGCCTCGCGATCGCCCAGGCGCTCCTTGGCGATCCCGCCCTGTTGCTACTGGACGAGCCTCTGTCGAGCCTCGACGTCGGCGGTCAGCGCGCGATCGTCGAGCTGGTCGATCGCCTCCGGCGCGAGCGCCACCTGACGGTGCTGTTTGTCACCCACGGGGTGAATCCCTTGCTGGGAGTGATGGATCGCGTCTGGTACCTGGCGGGTGGCCGAGCCGCGATCGGCTCGATTGCCGACGTGATTCGACCCGAGGTGCTGAGCGACCTGTACGGGTCGCCGGTCGAGGTGTTCGAGGTCAAGGGACGGGTGTTCGTGTCGTCGCCGGACGAGTGGACCCACCACCAACCCGATGGAGGAGCGCGGACGTGATGCTCGGGCCGCTTCAGTACGATTTCATGCAGAACGCCTACGCCGCTGGAACGATCGTCGCCATCGTCTGCGCGGTCGTCGGATTCTTCGTCGTGTTGCGCGGCCTGACCTTCGCCGCGGAGGCGTTCTCCCACATCGGCTTCGCCGGCGCGACCGGCGCGATCCTCCTCGGCGTCGATCCCTTGTTCGGACTACTGGCGTTCACGATTCTCAGTGGTCTGACCATGGGCATGCTCGGCGAGCGTCTGCGCGGGCGCGACGTCGCGATCGGAGTCGTCCTTGCCTTCGGCCTCGGTCTCGGCGCGCTGTTCCTCTCGCTCTACACCCGCTACGCGACCCAGGCTTACAGCATCCTCTTCGGCACGATCCTTGGCGTGAGCGCCCGCGACGTGCTGATCAGCCTGGCGCTCGGCCTGCTGGTCCTGGCGGTGGTGACGTTTCTCTATCGCCCGCTGATCTTCGCGTCGATCGACCCGGAGGTGGCTGCCGCGCGAGGAGTTCCGGTCGAAGCGCTGTCGATCGCCTTCCTGTTTGTCCTGGCGATCGCCGTCTCCGAGGCGGTTCAGGTGGTGGGCGTGCTCCTGGTGTTCACTCTGCTGGTCGCGCCGGCCGCGACCGCGAGCCACCTGACCCATCGGCCCTCGTCGGCGATCGCGGTCGGTCTCGGCCTGGCGCTGGCCGAAACCTGGATCGGGATTACCCTTGCCTACTACAGTCGGTTCCCGGTGAGCTTCTACATCTCGGCGCTGGGCTTCGCGCTCTACCTGCTGGCGCGGCTGCTCGAGCCTCGACTGGCCAGGCGTCCGACGCCGTCTGGAACGCCGTCGCCATCCCGGGGGAGCGTTCTCTCCGGCCTGGGGACGCGGGGATAGCGGTCACCGGGTGACGTGGCGCGGAAATGCAGTCGAAGCGAAGGAGATTGTCATCTGCCTGCGAAAGCTCGGGCCTCCCTCTCCCGCTGGGAGAGGGTTAGGGTGAGAGTCCGGCGTCGGCAATTGGGCGCCCAATCCAGACCCTCACCCTCGCCCTCACCCAGCGGGAGAGGGTATTGAGCGGCCGCTAGCTCAGTCGTGGTGTCCCAGATCTATCCACACTTGGGTAGAGAATGAGACAGCTCGGCCGATCTCCAGGTCAGGACTCGCGCCGCGCATTGTCCGCGGCCTCGGCCAGCCCCTTCAAGAACGCGAAGAACTCCTTCGGTTGGCCCCGGAACAGGCCGTCGTCGGTCAACGCCTTGACCGCGCCCATCGCCGCTCCCTTCGTCTCGGTCGGCCGAATGATCGACACCGGCGGGAACTTGCGGTTGAGAAAGACCGTCGGCTCGGGCATGATCAGGTTGGTCTGGACGTCCGGGTTCAGCGGCATCGCGTTGAGATTCGGAAAGATCAGCCCATTGGTCGGGTCGGTTAGCGGCGGCCCGTTCCCCGCTTTGTCCTGCCAGGTCTGAAAGTGCATCGTCTCGGTCGGCCCGATGCTGAGCAAGATGCGCAGCACCTCAGGGCTGGTGGCCCGCTGCGCCAGCGATGGGTAGAGGCTGCTCCCTCCCTGCTCGATGAACCCGAAGTGGAAGCCCGCGGTGTTGGCGATCGCCTGGAGGTGGTCGGGAATGGTCGGAGGATTCCCCGGGACGAAGCCCTTCAGGTCGTCGTCGGTGCGCGGAATCGCCGGAAACTGCCCGGCGACCAGCCCGGGAATGGCCGGAGCGAAGGTGTCATTGAAGGGCGGGTCGGGATTCTTCGTGCTGGAGCGGTAACGGGTCCAGTAGCTGGTGTCGACGGTGAGCTGCATCAGGTTGGTCAGCCGCGGGATCTGCTGGGCGCCGGTCGCCTTGCTGCTCGGCAAGTTGAGGAAGTTCTTCAGGCTGACCGGTTCGGCCCCTTTGGCCGCCAGGTAGTCGTTCAGGAAGGTGAAGTGGCTGATCTCGTCCTCGGTGTTGTCGTGGATGTACTGAGACATGTCCGAGTCGAGGATGGTAATGGCCTGGGTGTAGCCGGCACTGCCGCTCCCGCCCGGAACTTCGCTGTCCGGGATGCCGGCCAGCTCGTTGTACTGCTGCCAGAGATCGGTCTCGAGAATCTCGAGCGCGGCGAGGAATCGGAGAATCGCGAGGTCGCCCCTGGTTGGCCGCGATGAGTCATCGGTCTCCGCGAACGCGAGGCTGCCGCTGCTCAGCAAGCTGGCTCCAATGGCTCCGGCCCCCAACGCCGCTCCCTTAAGCATCAAAGAGCGCCGGCTCGTTCCGTCCCCCCGCTGTCGTCGGGTCTGGTCCAAAATGACCTCCTCGTCATGGTGTCCATCGCGGGACGGCGCCGGTCCGGAC
>JBOGTX010000621.1:0-3657 GCA_050695695.1 Chloroflexota bacterium | reverse complement strand
GTACTGTGATTCATTCAGCAAGGAGAGAGCATGGCCAGCTCGGTTTCGATCGCGGCTCAACGATTGAAGGAGTGCGTCTCCGGAATCTTCGCCGGGCATCAGGTGCCGGTGGCTGACGCGGACGTCGTCGCCGATTCACTGGTCGAGGCCGATCTGCGCGGGGTGTCCTCGCACGGCGTGGTGCGGGTACCCACCTACGTGGCCGGCCTCGTCAACGGGTCGATCGATCCGCGCCCGGACCTGGAGATCGTCGTCGACCTGGGGCCACGCGCCGTGGTCGACGGCGGCGATGGCATGGGCCAGGTCGGGGCGAATCGCGCCATGCAGCTCGCGGTCGAGCGTGCCCGCGAACACGGGATCGGCGCGGTGGGTCTGCGCCGGAGCCGGCACTGTGGCGCGATGGCTTACTGGGCGATTCAGGCGCTCGCCGCCGACTGCATCGGATTCGCGACGACGAACGCGGGCCTGAACATGGCGCCGACCGGCGGGCGCGACAAGATCGTCGGCAACAACCCGCTCGCGATCGCCGTTCCCACGAACCGGCCCTGGCCCATGGTGCTGGACATGGCGACGAGCGTGGTCGCCGGTGGAAAGCTCGACGTGGCCGCGATTCGCGGCCAGAAGATTCCCCTGGGCTGGGCCACCGACCTGGATGGCAATCCGACCGACGATCCGGTGACCGCGCGCAAGGGCCTGTTGCTACCGGTTGGTGGACCCAAGGGTTACGGCCTCGCGGTCATGCTCGACGTGCTGGCCGGGGTGTTGACCGGCGCGCGATTCGGTGGTGGGCTCGGGATCCCGGGCAGTGGTCAGTTTTTCCTGGCGATCCAGGTCGAGGGATTTCTGCCAATCGACGAGTTCCGTGCCCGGATGGACCAGGTCATCGATCAGATCCAGCGGTCTCGGCCGGCCTCGGGCAGCGAGCGGATCTTCGTCCAGGGCGAGATCGAGTACGAGATGGCGCAACGCCGAACGCGCGACGGCATTCCCCTCGAGGAACCGATCGTCGATAACCTGCGGCGACTGGCCGGTGAGGTCGGCGGGCCGGGGCCGGAGTAGAGGGGTCGCGGGGGTGAGGCCGTGTCCCGACGCCACCGATGAACGCGCGAGATCCTGTTTCAGGCGCTCGCTCGCGCCTTGGGGCTCAGCGTAGCCCCGGCAGAACGTCGCGTGCCACCTTTTCCAGGGTGGGAAACTGCTCGGGAGGTGGCGCGTCGATGATGAACTCGGTGACGCCGGCCTCCCGGTAGCGCTCGACCATCTCGACGAAGGACGCCGGCGAGGCCCAGGGATCGCTCGGCAGCATGCTGGCCCAACCGTACAGCGAGTGGCGAATGCTCGGCGGGTCGCGGCCGATCTCCTGGCAGCACTCGTCGAGGATCTCACCCCTTGCTTTCAGCTCGGCCGGCGTGCCGAACGAGTTCCAGACGTCGGCGTGCCTCGCCACGACGCGCAGCATGTGGCGGCGATGCGCGCCCAGGGTGAAGGGAGGGCGTGGGCGCTGGACCGGCCCCGGCCGAAATGGCGCGTCGGTCAGGTGGTAGTACTGCCCGTTGTAGCTGGTCACGTCCTGGCGCAGCAGCAGGTCGATCACCTCGACCGCCTCGCCAAAGCGCCCAACGAGCTCGGCCGGTTCTGGAAAGTCGATGCCGAACGCCCGGTGCTCCGGCACGTACCAGCCGGCGCCAATGCCGAGGTCCAGCCGGCCGCCGCTGACGTGATCGATCGTCGCCGCCTGCTTCGCCAGGAGCGCCGGGTGGCGGAAAGTGTTGCTGCTCACCAGCACGCCGACCCGAATCCGCGACGTCACTGCCGCCAGCGCGCCGAGCAGCGTCCAGCCCTCGAAGTACGGCCCGTCGGGCTGACTCGGCTGGATGAAGTGATCGCACAGCCAGACGCTGTCGAAGCCGAGCCGATCGAACGTCTGCCAGCGCTCGACCAGCGTGGCATAGGGCAAGTTTTGATCGGTACAGAGGCCGACCCGAATCAAGCGACCGTCAGTGAGCGCCATTCGTCGCCAGCGACGGCAGGCCGCAAAACTGCTCGTAGTCGATCAGCTCGTGAATTGTCGGGTTGTCGCCGCAGACCGGGCAGGTCGGATCGCGCCGAATCTTCACTTCCGAGAACTCCATCGCCAGGGCGTCGAACATCAACAGACGACCGATCAATGGATCGCCTTCTTCCAGGATCAGCTTCATTGCCTCGACCGCCTCGATGCAGCCGACGATGCCGGGCAAGACACCCAGCACCCCGGCCTCGGCGCAGTTGGGAACCGCGCCCGGGGGTGGCGGCGACGGGAAGAGGCAGCGATAGCATGGTCCGGCGCCCGGCTTGAACACCGTGACCTGGCCGTCGAACTGAAAGATACTGCCGTGAACGACCGTCTTGCCGGTCATCACCGCCGCGTCGTTGACCAGGTAGCGCGTCGGAAAGTTATCGGTTCCATCGACGATGACGTCGTAGTCGCCGAGGATCTCGAACGCGTTGTCCGAGCGCAGCTCCACCGCGTGCTTGACCACGTTGATCCCCGGATTGATCCCGAGCAGCGTATCGGCGGCCGAGTCCACCTTGAGGCGCCCGATCGAGTCGGTTCGGTGGAGAATCTGGCGCTGCAGGTTCGAAATGTCGACGGTGTCGAAATCGACGATGCCGATCGTGCCGACCCCGGCGGCCGCCAGGTACAGCGCGGCCGGTGACCCCAGGCCACCCGCGCCGAGCAGGAGGACCCGCGCGTTCAGCAGCTTCTTCTGTCCGCGGCTGCCCACCTGCGGCATGATCAAATGGCGATGGTACCGGCGGACTTGTTCCTCGGTAAATACTTGAGCCTGGCTCGGCATTGGTGAAGCCTCCCGTCAAACCGTCTTAAATGTGATAGACGAACGCCCGTCGGCGCTCTCGCTCCAACAAATCGGCCAGCGTACAGGAACGCAAGACCTGCTCGGTCTGCTGGTAGAGCTCCTGGAGGAGATCGCGGAGCGCCTGGCAGGACATGCGCCGCTGGTCGTTGCCGTCTTCGGTCGGCCAGAGCGATCCTTCCAGCGCGGTGACCAGCTCGGCCACCGTCATCTCATTGGCCGGGCGCGCGAGTGCATGTCCACCCCCCGGGCCGCGGCGACTCGCGATCAAGCCGGCCTTGCGTAGTTGGGTCAGGAGCTGATTCAAATAGGGCTCGGGGATATCCTGATTCGTCGCGATGTCGTGACTCTGCACCGGCCCCTCACCGTAGTGTCGGGCGAGCTCGAGCATCGCGCGGATCCCGTAGTCAGTACGCGTCGAGATCTTTAACGTACGACGACCTCCCGGACCGTCTCGTCGCTGGCGATCGTGAACGCCCGGAGGACCGGCGAGTCCGGATCGGCTAGCGAGACGATCACCTGAAACATGTCGGGATACCCGTGGGACGCGTAGCGAATGTCCGTCCGCGATGGCGTGGCCGGCGAATCGGTGTGCGAATGGTAAAAGCCGATGTGCGAGAGCCCACGTTCGGCCATCGCGTCTTCCATGGCGATGTAGGCCCTCGGACTCACCCGGTAATTCAACGGGCTGTGCTCGATATTTTCCATCCAGACGACCTGCTCGACCCGCGATCCCTTGCCGTAGAGGAGACCACAACACTCTTCTCGGAGGGTCGGCTCGCGCGGCTTCAGCAGTCTGGCC
>JBOGTX010000620.1:0-2361 GCA_050695695.1 Chloroflexota bacterium | reverse complement strand
CGTCGAAGCAATGCGCGAGGTCACGCGACTCGAGGGCGTCTTCGCTTCGACCGAGGCCGCCGCCACCGTGGCGGGCTTGCGTCGGCTGGTTCGGGACGGCCAGGTCGACCCCGATGCTGAAATCGTGTTGTTCCTCACCGGTTCGGGTCTCTTGAACGCCGATTCGATCGCGATATCGCGGCCAGTCCTTGACCCAGCCGACGTCGACGGTTGCCGCGAGGCGATCGATCGAGACCGCCAGGGTCTGGTATGATGTTTCCATCTGCACAGAAACACTAACGCAACGAAAGATCCCGAAAGCAGCGGCACGCGCGATGCGTGACTGACCCTTCACAGTGGGGTGAGAAATTGATCCATAAGATTCGCCTTCCGCGCGGGCGCGGACGACGCATGAGCCCGTGGGATGACCTGGCCGGCATTCTCGACGACGACCCCGATGACGAACACCATCGCGAGCACCGCGGAACCGGCTGGCTCCGTTGCCGAACAATGCGGAGGGGCCGCCAAACCATGGCCCCAAACATCACGGCTTATTCATGAATCGGCCGCGGCGTTCATTCGTCGTTCACATTCGGCCCCGCATAATACGAGGCGTACCGATTCGATGTGGTCGATGATGACCGCGGCGGTCAATGGCGACCGACACTTTGCTTCTATCCCCCAAAAGGCCGTCGAGGTTCCAGCCGCCTCGGCGGCCTTTGAGATTCGGCCGATCCGGCAAACGCGCGCAAAAAGAGGAAGGGCCCACCGGCCTGGCCGGTGGGCCCTTCCTCTTGGTGGAGATGCCGGGAGTCGAACCCGGGTCCGACGAAATGAGCTAGCGAATTACTACAAGCTTAGTCGGCATTCGAGCTTCATCTCAGACGATCTCACCGACGCGGTTGACTGAGACTATCGGACTGGTCTTAGCTCGCGGCTCATCCGCGCCCCCGCGAGAGCACCCCGACATTTCGGCGCCCGCTTCCGGCCCATCGGGGTGAGGCCGGAGCAGACGTCGCGGCCCGGTTAGGCCGCGAGTGCTAGTTCTTGGTTGCCAGTTACTGGCTTGCCGGTTGTTTTACGAGTGACCATACCGGCATCTCGGCTTGCTATCGCTAACCTGCCTCCGCCGTCGAAACCAATCATCCCCAGGTTGGAATCGCGACCGAGAATTGACACCGTCAACGTCCGTGCCAGGAGGCGGTCAGACCTGAAGCGCGCGGGCGATTTCTCGCTTCGCGTCCCGTTCGGCGATCGCGTCGCGCTTGTCGTACTCGTGCTTGCCACGGGCGACGCCAAGCTCCACTTTCGCTCGACCGTTCTTCAGGTATAGCCGCAACGGCACCAACGTCAGACCCTTTTCTCGGGTCTTCGAGTACAGCTCGCGGACCTGTGCCTTGTGCAGCAACAGCCTCCGCCGACGCTTACTCGGTGGGTTGAGCCAGCCACCAAATTCGTAAGGTGCGATGTAGACTTCCTCGAGCCACGCCTCACCGTTCTCGACCCGGGCGAACCCTTCCTGAAGGCTGACTTTGCCGGCCCGAACCGATTTGATCTCCGGCCCGGTCAGCGACAGTCCGGCTTCGTAGGTGTCGAGAATGAAGTACTCGTGACGCGCCTTTCGGTTCTGGGCGATCACTTTGAACTCGGACTTGTCCATCGCCCCCGCATTACCCCCACGCTCGTGGGGAAGTAACGACCGTCGCCCAGAGCCTTTTTCGCATGATGGATTATACCACGTCAGCGCATCCGCATGAACTTGGCATCCGCTTCCGCGATCACCTGCCCCGCGCGGTCGGTCATGGTGGCGCGCGCCTCGATCAGGCCGTGACGAGCCCGGTCGACCACGCCGAAGAGCTGAAAAACCTCGTCCAATGGCGCGGGGCGGCGAAGGCGCGCTCGAATCTCGGCCGTCACCGCCGGGCCGACCGCGAACAGCGCGGCGTAGGCGAGCGTCTCGTCGAGCAGGGTCAGGATGATTCCGCCGTGGAGGACGCCATCCCAGCCTTGCAGCTCCGGTCGCGGAGCGAACTCGGCGCGCGCGCCGCCAGCCTCGCGTCGAAACGCCAGCCGCAGACCAATTGGATTTTCCGCGCCGCACCCGAAGCAACGTCGATACGCCTCGCCGCTGAGCTCGCGGAGCCCCGCTTCTTCGCTCAATCCGTCCCCTTCGCCACGCCCGAGATCGTGGTCGCATCATTGTAGCAGCGGCGTTCCCGTCCGGACAACCATCGTCCGTTAACGGCCGGCCGGGCGTCAGGCGTGGCTGTTGTTGCTCAGCGATTCTGACCGCGGATTGCTCAGCGATTCTGTCCATGAGCGAGCGCCTCGTCGCCTGGTTTCCGAAGCGTCGGGCGCGTCGTCTGATCGCCGTAGAGCCAG
>JBOGTX010000619.1:0-5263 GCA_050695695.1 Chloroflexota bacterium | reverse complement strand
GGATGACCAACGCCTCGGTCGAGTTCGATCCAGTCACCCTGGCGCCGACCTACCGCCTGCGGATCGGGCTTCCGGGCAAAAGCAACGCCCTGGCCATCGCCGCCCGACTGGGGCTCGACGCGGGCGTCCTGGCCGACGCCGGGCAGCTGATCGACGAGGGACAGGTCCAGGTCGAGAACCTTCTGGAAGGCATCAACGCCGAGCGCCAGCGCGCCGACGAGACGGTGGCGACCCTCGAGTCGGAACGCAAGACGGTTCAGCGCGTCCGCGCCGAGCTCGAGCAACGCCTGCGCGGGATCGACGACGAGCGCCGGGAAGTTCTTCGCCAGGCGCGTCGTGACGCCGACGCCGAGCTGGCGGAGCTGCGTGCCCAGCTTCGCCGCGCGGCCGGCGTGCTTCAGCGCCAGGAGCGAAGCCGCGGCGAGCTGGCGGAGGTATCCCGGGCACTCGAGGTGGCCGGGCGCCAGGCGCTGGCCAAACCCGCGCGCGCGGTGGCGGCCCTGCCCGATCTCCCGGAGACGCGACGCCCGACGATTGCTCGGCCGCTGGCCGTCGGGGACTGGGTCCGATTGCTGAGCCTCGGCCGCGAGGGGCAGGTCACCGGCCTGGCCGCCGACGGGAGCGCGGTCGAGGTGCGCGTCGGAAGCTTCAAGCTGCGCGCCGCGGTCCACGACGTCGAGCCAACCGCGGCGCGCCAGGTGGCGGAGGTTGCCACCCCGGGCTACTCGGCCAGTCCATCGATCTGGAGTCTGGAATCACGGCCGATGCCGGAGCGTCAGATCGACATGCGGGGCTGGCGCGCCGAGCAGGTCGGACCCGAGCTCGATCAGTACCTCAACGACGCCTACCTGGCACGGCTGCCGAACGTTCGGATCGTCCACGGCAAGGGGACCGGCGTCCTTCGCCAGGTCGTTCGCGAGCACCTCGCCGACAGCCCCATGGTCGAGCGCTTTGAAGCCGCCGAGCCCCGCGACGGCGGCGAGGGCGTCACGATCGCCCATTTGGCAGTGTAGGTAACCAGACGGGACGTGGCCTCACCCCCTCTCGTTGCGCTACAATGTGGGCACCTTGGACTCCAGGAGAAACGCGGCGATGGCAGAGTACACCCACCCCGAGCTGCTGGCCGAGACTGATTGGCTGAGCGCTCACCTGAATGACCCGAATCTGCGGATCGTGGACTGCCGCTACTACTTCGATGGGCGCGACGGGCACCAGATCTACCTCGGCGGCCACCTTCCCGGTGCCGTCCACGCCAGTTACCCGACCGAGCTCTCCGACTCGTCGGCGACTCCGCCGAACTTGATCCCCCGTTCGGAGCAACTCGTGGCGGCGATGTCTCGCCTCGGCATCTCGAACGATACCGTGGTCATCGGCTACGACGACGAGGGCGGCCACTACGCCTCCCGACTCTGGTGGATTCTTACCTATTACGGCCACGACGCGGTGAAAGTCTTGAACGGCGGCATCGTCAAGTGGCAAGCCGAGGGGCGACCACTCACCACCGGTCCGGTGTCGCCACCGCCTGGTCGGTTCACTCCGGGAGAGCCCCGCGCGGCGATGCGGATCCGGGCCGACGAGCTGCGAGAAAAGCTTGGAGATCCGCGCCTTGGCCTGCTCGACGTTCGGCGAGCGAGCGAGTACACTGGCGAGGAGATCCGGGCCGCGCGCGGCGGGCGCATTCCCGGCGCGAGATCCCTCTTCTGGCAGGATAATCTCGCTGCCGACTGGACGTTTCGGAGCGCCGACGAGATTCGGACGCGCCACGAGACAGTTGGCGCGACGAAGGACAAGGCGCTGGTGACCTACTGCCAGGGCGGCGTTCGGGCCGCGCACGCCGCGCTTTGCCTGCGGCTGATTGGCTACGACGACGTTCGGATGTACGATGGCTCCTGGGCCGAGTGGGGAAACCACCCCGACCTCCCGATCGAAAAGTAGAAGGAGCGAACGAGCTTGTCGAACTTGAAGATCACCGACGTCAAGGTCATCTGCACGGCGCCCAACCGCATCCGTCTGGTCGTCGTCAAGGTCCTGACGAGCGAGCCCGGACTCTACGGCGTTGGCTGCGCGACGTTCACCCAGCGGCCGCTCGCCGTGGTCACTGCCGTCGAGCAATACTTGAAGCCGTTCGTGATCGGCCGCGACCCGGACGACATCGAGGATATCTTCCAGTCGGCCTACGTCAGCTCGTACTGGCGCACCGGCCCGGTGCTGAACAACGCCCTGAGCGGGATCGACGAGGCGCTCTGGGACATCAAGGGCAAGCGGGCGAACCTGCCGGTCTACCAGCTCTTCGGCGGGAAGAGCCGCGAATCGGCGCCGCTGTATGCCCACGCCTCCGGCCGCGATTTCAAGGAGGTCGAGGAGAGCGTCCAAAAGTGGCGCGAGCAGGGCTACCGCTACGTGCGGGCCCAGGTCGCGGTGCCCGGCCTCTCGACCTACGGCAGCCGCGCGACCAGCGCCTCGGGGCGGGCAACCTGGGAGCCGACTCCCTATTGTCGGATCGTGCCGCGGCTCTTCGAGCACCTGCGCTCGACGCTGGGCGATGAGATCGAGCTGCTCCACGACATTCACGAGCGGATTCCGCCGATCCAGGCGATCGGGCTGGCGAAGGAGCTCGAAAAGTACAACCTCTTCTTCCTGGAAGACCCGTTTGCCCCCGAGGATATCGAATACTTCCGCCTGATGCGCCAGCAAACCGCGGTCCCGATCGCCATGGGCGAGCTTTTCGTCAACCAGAACGAGTACGTGCCACTGGTGAAGGATCGACTGATCGACTTCATGCGGGTCCACATCTCGGATATCGGCGGCCTGAGCATGGCGCGCAAGCTGGCGGCGTTCTGCGAGTTCTTCGGGGTGCGCACCGCCTGGCACGGCCCGGGCGACGTATCGCCAGTCGGCCACGCGGCGAACCTGGCGCTCGACGTCTCCTGCTACAACTTCGGCATCCAGGAGCAGACGATCTTCCCCGAGGAGACGCGGGCAGTGTTTCCGGGCAGCCCGGAGATCCACGACGGCGCGATGTGGCCGAGCGATCGCCCCGGCCTGGGCATCGACGTCGACGAGGCGCTCGCCGCGACGTACCCATTCCCGGAGCATCCCTTGAACGGCGCCTGGCCAGCGATCCGTCGCGAAGACGGCACCGTCATCAAGCCATAACCGGCAGCCATGACAAAAGCTGAGGAGGAGTGATGATCGTCATCGACCTGCACCTGGATCTCGCGATGAACGCGCTGAACTGGAACCGAGACCTGCGCAAGACCGTCCACGAGATCCGCCAGGACGAGGCCGGCATGACTAAGAAGGGGCGCGGCGGGGGAACGGTCGCCTTTCCGGACATGCGCCGGGGCGACATGGCGGTCTGCTCGGCGACCTTGCTCGCCCGCGAGAACCCGAACGTCGCCGGGGGCGGGGTCGATTTTCGCGCGCCGGAGATGGCCTACGGGTTCGCGATGGGATGCCTGGCCTACTACCGTCAGTTGGAAGCCGAAGGGCACTGCCGCCTGCTCGCGGACTGGCCGAGTCTCGAGCGCCACGTCCAGCAATGGGAAAGCCAGGGCCGCGAGAACGTGCCGCTCGGCTTCGTCCTCAGCATGGAGGGCGCCGATCCGATCGTCTCGCCCGAACAGGTTCCGCACTGGTACGAGGCCGGGCTGCGGATCGTCAGCCTGGTCCACTACGGGGTGAGCCGCTACGCCCACGGGACCGGCGCCCCCGGCGGCCTGACCCCGCTCGGCAAGCCGATGCTCCAGGCGATCGAGGCGAGCGGGATGATCCTCGACCTGACCCACCTGGCCGACGACAGCTTCTACCAGGCGCTCGACATCTTCCACGGCAGAGTGCTGGCCAGCCACAACAACTGCCGCGCCCTCGTCCCCGGCGACCGGCAGTTCACCGACGATCAGATTCGCCTGATCGTCGAGCGCGACGGCGTGATCGGCGCGGCGTTCGACAACTGGATGCTCTATCCCGGCTACGTCAAGGCGGAGACGCCGAGTCGCCTCATCTCGATCGGCACGGTGATCGACCACGTCGACCACGTCTGTCAGCTCGCCGGCAACGCCCGCCACGCCGCGATCGGCACCGACCTGGACGGTGGCTACGGCATCGAGCAGTCACCCGGCGACCTGGACACGATCGCCGACCTGCAAAAGATTCCGGATCTCCTGCGGGCGCGGGGGTATTCCGACGCGGACGTTCGGGGCATCATGCACGGGAACTGGCTGCGTCTCTTACGGGAGGCCTGGACTGCCCGCGGGTCGCGCGCTGGGTAACCGCGATTCCGGTCACGATCAAGACGCCGCCGGCCACCAGCGGCACGGTGGCCGGCTCACCGAGGAAGAGCACCGAGAGAACGATCGCGATGAACGGAATCGCGTACTGAAAGACGGCGACGGTGGCGACGCTCAGCCGGGTCAACGCCGCCGTCCAGAGGGCGTAGGCCACGCCGGTTCCGACGACGCCGACGTAGAGCAGCAATCCCCAGGTGAGCGCCGGAGCGGCGAATAACTGGACGAGCTGGCCGTCCGCGATCGACAGGCCAAGCCAGGGCGCGCCGCCGAAGCAGATCGAGGCGACGAGGATGGCCTGGGGATTTCCCTTGGCCATCGCCCGCTGGCCGACCGCGATGTAGATCGCCCAGGACAGGCTGCCCAGGCAGGCCAGACCAACCCCGAGCGGATTAAGGTTCAGGCTGCCCAGGGCCGACGGGTTCTCGCCAAAGATCACCAGCCCCAGGCCGACGAAGCCGACGATCACCCCGACGACGATGCCCGGTCGAGGACGCCCCCGCGCGGCCGCGATCACCCAGAGCGCGACGAACAGCGGGCTGACGTTCGACAGCAGGCTGCTGACCGAGGCGGGCAAGAGCGAAAGCGCCGCCGACGAACATCCCGAGCTGCCGAAAAAGCTGAGAAACCCCAGCAGCGCCATGGTTCTTGGCCGGGTGCGTAGCTCGCGCACCACCGCGCCCGCCTGCCCCTGCCAGACCAGGATCGCCAGGAGGGCCAGGCCGGCGAAGCAGATTCGCGCCAGGACGAGCTGGAACGGTCCGATGTCGCGGAGCGCCAGCTTGCCGGCCGGGGCCTGGGAGCCCCAGATGACGGTGGTGGTGACAAGCGCGAGGTACGGCGAAGCGAGCGCGCGGCGCAATGGGAACGCCCGTCGCTTAACCGAGAGGATGGGCTGGCTGTTCGCCACGCAGCACCCTCAAAACGTCCTCGGCGACGTTTTCGGCCATCAGACGGAGCGCTTCCTGGCTGGAACC